>NZ_CAJFGT010000008.1:0-52683 GCF_904377885.1 Flavonifractor sp. An112
CTCTTTGCCCTGAAGCGCTCCGGTGGTCTGGACGTTATGCAGACCCTGGTCAGGCGGTGAGGGGCATGGAACGGATGGATTTTGCCGCCATGCTGGCGGCGGTACGGGAAAAAGCCCCTCTGGTCCAGTGTATCACCAATATCGTCACCGTCAACGACTGCGCCAATATTTTGCTGGCGGCGGGGGCCTCGGCCACCATGGCCCACCACCCTCTGGAGGTGGCGGACGCAGTAGCCGGTGTCCAGGCCCTGGTGCTTAACCTGGGGGCCGTGGGAGACCGGGAGGCCATGCTCATCGCCGGAAAAGAGGCCAACCGGCTGGGCGTACCGGTGATCTTCGACCCGGTGGCTGCCGGTTTTACCGGCCTGCGGCGGGAAACCGCCCGCAAATTGCTGGAGGAAGTACAGTTTGCTGTCATCCGGGGCAACGCCTCGGAGATTCGCTCACTTACCGAGGATAAAGAGGGAGGCAGCGGGGTGGACGTAGCCCAGGCTGACGCAGTGACCGAGTCCGGCCTGCCCCAGGCTGCGGAACTGGCCCGTACCCTGTCCAAGCGGACCGGGGCGGCGGTGACCCTCTCCGGGGCGGTGGATGTGATTGCCCAGGGAGAGCGGGTGCTCTTCCTCCGCAACGGCAGCCCCACCATGGCCCGCATCACCGGCAGCGGATGTATGCTGTCCGCCCTCACAGGGGCCTTCTGCGGGGCCAGCCCGGACAGGCCCTTTGAAGCCGCCGCTGCGGCCGCTGCCGCCATTGCCCTGGCGGGCGAGCGGGCGGAGGAACTGCGGAGCAAAAAGGGAACGGGCAACGCCACCTTCCGCATTGATCTCATCGACAGCGTGTTCAACCTGACGGAGGAACAGCTGACACAAGGAGTGCGCTATGAAGTTTACCAAGGATGAAATTCGACAGGGCATGACCCTCTACGCCGTCACCGATCGGAGCTGGCTGGGGGAGCGTACCCTGGCACAGGTGGTGGAGGAGGTACTGAAGGGGGGCGCAACCTTCCTCCAGCTGAGAGAGAAGGAGCTGGATCAGGCCACTATTCTGGCGGAGGCCAGGGAGATCCAGGCCATCGCTGCCCGGTATCATGTGCCCTTTGTCATTAACGACAGCGTGGACATTGCCTTGGTCTGTGATGCAGACGGGGTCCATGTGGGCCAGACCGATTTGATGGGCCGGGACGTACGGGCCCTCATCGGTCCGGACAAAATTTTGGGTATCACCGCCAACACCGTGGAGCTGGCGGTGGCGGCCGAGCGGGCCGGGGCCGACTACATCGGCGCTGGAGCGGTGTTTGGTACCACCACCAAGCAGAACGCTAAGAATCTGAGCCTGGACACCCTGAAAGCCATCTGCCAGGCGGTGTCCATCCCGGTGGTGGCCATCGGCGGCATCAACGCCGACAACCTGCCCAACCTGACGGGAACCGGGGCGGCAGGGGCCGCTGTGGTGTCCGCCCTCTTCGCCCAGAAGAACCCGGAGGAGGCCGCCCGCCGTATGCGTACCCTGGCAGACAAGATGGTGGCAGGGCATGGATAAGCAGTTCTGCATTTTTGACATGGACGGTACCCTGGTGGACTCCATGCCCATCTGGAAGTCCTTGGGGAAGGACTATCTGAAGGCCAGGGGCCATAGTCCCACCCCGGATCAGCTGGCTGCCCTGGGGCCCATGACCATGCTGGAGGGGGCAACTTTTCTCATGGAGACCTTTGGGATTGAAGGGCCGCCGGAGCACATTATTGAAGAGATGCACGCCGTTATGGAGGCCCACTACCGCACTGACATCCCTCTGAAGGCTGGTATCCAGGACTATCTGGCGCAGCTGAAACAGCAGGGGGCCAAGCTGTGTGTGGCCACCGCCACGGCGGAGCCGTTGGCCCGGGCCTGCCTGGAGCGGTTGGGGGTGGCTCACCATTTTGATTTCATCCTCAGCTGCGAGACGGTGGGGAAGGGAAAGACCCAGCCCGACGTCTATCTGGAGGCAGCCCGCCGTATGGGAAGTGCCCCAGGGGATACCGCCGTCTTTGAGGATGCTCTTTACGCCGCACAAACGGCCAAAGAGGCCGGATTTTACACCGTTGGAGTGCCGGAGGCGTCCTATGAACAGGATTGGCCCGCCCTGGCTGCCCTAGCGGACGAGACCATCTTAGATTGGAGGAATGCCCTATGACCGTGACTCAGCGGCTCTATGAAGCGGCAAAACCCATCTGGCAGGCTTGTCACGACCACCCCTTTGTGAAAGGCATAGGGGACGGCACCCTGGACCGGGAGAAGTTCCGGCACTTTTTGCTTCAGGACTATCTCTACCTCTTTGACTATGCCAAGGTGTTTGCCTGGGGTGTTGTGAAGGCCAGGGACCCGGAATTAATGCGCTTTTTCTCCGCCAACGTGGACGCCATTCTGGGCGGCGAGATGAAGACCCACCGGGCCTATATGTCAAAACTGGGCATCACCGAGGAGCAGGTCTTTCAGGTGAAGCCTGCCTTGCCCAACTTGTCCTATACCAGCTATATGCTGGCGGTGGCCGCCGCCGGCGGCCCGGCGGAGATCGTGGCCTCTATTCTGGCCTGCTCCTGGAGCTATGCCGAGATCGGCGCCCGGCTGGCCCAGATCCCCGGCGCAGCCGACCACCCCTTCTATGGCGAGTGGGTGCGGGGTTATTCCAGTGAGGAGTACCAGCAAACCAACGACGCTCTGGTGGAGCGGATGGATGCTCTGGCTCAGAATTGCAGCGAGGAGGAGTACCGGCGGCTGGAGGACATCTTCGTGGCCTGCAGCCGGTACGAGCTTGGCTTCTGGGAGATGTCGTGGAGGCTGGAACAGTGAGCGCGCTGGAATTCCGTCAGGTGTCCTATCAGTATCCCTCCGAGGACTTCGATATCATTGACAGGCTGTCCTTTCAGGTGGAGCCGGGGTCCTTCCACTGCGTTCTGGGTGTAAGCGGCTGTGGTAAAAGTACCATCTTTCGCATGACCAACGGTCTGCTCCAGCCCAAGGGCGGGGAAATCCTGGTGGACGGGCAGCCCATTGGAGGGCGGAAGCGGTATTGTGGCTATATGCCTCAGAAGGACCTGCTCTTCCCCTGGCGTACGGTGGGGGAGAATGTGGCCCTGCCCCTGGAGATCGCCGGTGGGCTGTCCAAGACCCAGCGGCGGCAGAAGGTAGAGGAGGCTCTGGCCGACGTTGGGCTGGAGGGCTGCTGCGACAAGATGCCGGACGAGTTGTCCGGCGGAATGCGGCAGCGGACTGCCTTTGCCCGCACCATGCTGACGGGCAGCGACCTGCTGCTGCTGGACGAGCCCTTCTCCGCCCTGGACTTCCTTACCCGCATCTCCATGCAGGAGTGGCTGCTGGACCAGTGGCAGCGGCACAAAAAGACCATCCTCTTTATCACCCACGACGTGGAAGAGGCGGTGTTTCTCTCCTCAAGTGTGCTGGTGGTGGAGTCCACTCCCATCCATACCCTGACGGAGATCCCGGTACCTGCCGCGTTTCCTAGGGACCGGTCCTGTCTTAAGAACCCGGAGATGGTGGAATTGAAAGAGCGGTTGATTACGCTGCTGAGAAAGCAGGTGAGCGTATGAAGAAAGCCTGCAAAGCCAATCTGCCCGCCCTCATTTTCCTGCTGGCCCTGCTGATGATTTGGCAGGCGGGGGCCATGGGTATGAATGCCTCCTACATTCTACCCACCCCCCTTGAAATCCTCCAGCGGCTGTGGGAGCTGCGGGAGACCCTCTTTACCGTCCATCTGCCCGCCACCATGACGGTGACTGCCATCGGTCTGGCCATCTCCCTGGTGCTGGGGCTGGCTCTGGCGGTGGCCATGGATGCCAGCGACATGGTGCGGCGGATGCTCTATCCCGTGGTGGTGGTATCCCAGACCATTCCCACCACCGCCATTGCGCCGTTGTTTGTGCTGTGGTTCGGCTACGGCATCTGGAGCAAGGTGCTGGTAACGGTGCTCATCACCTTTTTCCCCATCACCATTACGGTGTATGACGGTCTGCGTTCGGCCAAGACAGAAATGGCGGAGCTGCTCCAGACCTACGGCGCTACCCGCCGGGAGATCTTCTGGAAGATCAAGGCCCCCTGCGCGCTGCCCTACTTTTTCTCGGCCGTCAAAATGGCGGTGCCCATGAGCATCATCGGTGCGGCCATCGGCGAGTGGCTGGGGGCTCAGAGCGGTCTGGGCTACTTCTCCCGCCGGATGATGACCCAGCTGGACGGGGCGGGTGTGTTCGCCCCCATTGTACTGCTGTCGGCCACCGCCATGATCGCGGTGGGTATTGTGGCCCTGCTGGAACGAAAGTTCGTCCGCTGGAGGGGCGAATCCTCCTAATCACAAAGAGAAAGGAAAGATGGATATGAAACGAATTGCAACCCTTGCCCTGGCCGGGGCGCTTCTCCTGGCCGGCTGCTCTGCTCCCGCCGCCAGCGGTCAGGAAACCGGCGGACAGGACGACCTGCGGGAGATCAGCGTGGTGCTGGACTGGTATCCCAACGCCCTCCATGCCTTCCTCTATGACGCCATTGAGAAGGGCTACTTCGAGGAGGAGGGACTGAAGGTCAACATCCAGTTCCCCTCCAACGCCAACGACGCCATTTCCCTGGTGGCCGCCGGCCAGGCGGAGATCGGCCTGTACTACCAGCAGGACGTAATCATTGCCCGGGCCAATCAGGACGTGCCGGTGAAGTCCATCGGCGCGGTGGTTCAGGGCCCCCTGAACATCGTCCTCTCCCTGAAGGACAAGAACATCACCTCTCCGGAGGATCTGGTGGGCAAGACCGTGGGCTATGCGGGCACCGAGCTGTCCGAGGCCCTGATCCACTCCATCATGGCCTATGTGGGGGCCGATTCCAGCGACGTGACCCTCATAGACGTGGGCTTTGATCTCATGAGCTCCATGACCACCGGTAATGTGGATGCCACCATCGGCTGCCTGGTCAACCATGAGGTACCCCAGCTGGAGGAGGAGGGGTTCGAGGTCAACTACTTCGATCTGGACGACTACGGCGTGCCCACCTACTATGAGGGCGTGTTCCTGGCCAGCGACACTATGATCGAAGAGGAGCCCGAGGTGCTCCAGGGCTTCCTGCGGGCCTGCCAGAAGGGCTTTGAGGATATGCAGGCCGACCCGGATGGGGTGCTCCAGATCCTGCTGGACAACCAGAACGAAGAGAACTTCCCCCTGTCCAAGACGGTGGAGCAGAAGAGCATGGAAACCCTGCTGCCCATGATGGAGACGGCGGATGCCCCCTTCCTGACCCAGAGCGCGGAGTGCTGGCAGGAAAACGTGGATTGGCTGCTCAGCGAGGGCCTGATTGACGAGGCTCCGGCGCTGGATGAGCTGTATGTAGACCTGCTGAGTGAATGAGAAAAGAAATCGCCTGCCGTTTCAACGGCAGGCGATTTTTTGTTATCTTCTTCTGCGGCGTCCGCTGTAGTGAGAGCCGCCGCTATAGGAGTAGCCGCCCCGGCGGCTGCCCCGACGGCCCCGGAAGAAGAGGAGACGGATGATGAGAAACACGATAAAGATAAGCAGGATCACCAAAATGATCTTCACCCACAGCTGGGAGAAGAAGCGCTGGATGCGGTCCAGATTGTAGAGCAGGGGATCGGCATCAACGGCAATGCTGGCTACCAGGGGGAGGGAGCCGTATTCCTTGCCGTTGAAGGTGGCGGTGATGGTGCCCAGCACCTGACCTTTTTCTACAGGAGCCTCCACGGTATTGGCGTTCAGAGTATAGTTATACTCGAAATCCTCGGTGGAGATGTCGTTGGGCAGCAGCGCGGTGATCTCGCCCTGGGGTTCCAGGGTCACATAGTTGGTGCCCTTGCCCAGGGTGACCTCCACCTCTGGAATGTCCCGCTTGGTGGCATCCAGAATGGTCTGGGTGGAGAAGTTATTGAAGCCCCACTCAAACAGCCGGATGGTTTCGGAGAAGTCGGTGCGGCCCTTGCTGCCGCTGGTGCCCGGCTCCCGTTCACAGCCCATAACCACCGAGATCAGGCTCCGGTCCTCCTTGGTGGCGGCAGCGGCCAGGCAGTAGCCAGATTCGTTGGTGTGGCCGGTCTTGATGCCGGTGGCGTAGGAGTAGAGGTAACCGGTCACGTTCCAGTTGGAGATCAGGGCGTTGGTGGAGTGAACGGTGCGGACCTCAGGATGGATGTTGGTGGCGGGCATATCGTAGCGCTTGGTGGTGACAATGGTACGGAAGGTCTCGTGCTTCATGGCCTCCTGACACATGAGAAAGACGTCGTAGGCAGAGGTGTAGTGGTTGTCATCGTGGTAGCCGTGGGTGTTGGCGAAATGGGTGTCCGTCATGCCCAGCTCGGCTGCCCGCTGATTCATCAGCTCCACAAAGCTGTCTACGTCGCCGGCCACCGCCTCGGCCATCACATTACAGGCCTCGTTGGCGGAGGGGATCAGGGCGGCGTACAGCAGGTCGATGATCCGGATCTCCTCACCCTCCTTGATGTCGGCGGTAGAGGCGCCAGCGCCGATGCCGGTGTGGATGCCGGAGCCGGCGGTGACCACCTGCTCCAGGGTGAGCCTGCCCTCGTCCACCGCCTCCAGGGTGAGCAGGCAGGTCATGACCTTGGTGATGGAGGCGGGGTACATCTTCTCGTGGGCGTTCTTCTCATAGAGGATCTCGTTGGTGTCTGGGTCCATCAGGATGGCCGCCTTGGCGTTGACATCCATCTCGTCCAGAATGGCGCTGCCGCTGCTGGCGGAGGCGAAGGTGGTAAGTAGTCCGGTGATCAGGACCAGGGAAAGAAACAGGGAGAGCAGTCTTGATTTTTTCATAGGAAACTCCATTTGTGTATGATATAATAAGATCAAAGTTTTCTTATCCATTATAGCAAACCCTGGACCTGGAAGCAACGGGAAGGCGGTTACAAAATATGAAGATTTCCAAACTGGAACTAATTTCCCTCCTGTTGGCCGCCGCCTTTGCGGCTTTTGCGGCGGGCTGGTTTCTGCGGGGCGCTTCCAGCGCTCAACCTGTACGGGTGGAGACAGAGAACTTGCTGGCGCAACCTACCGCCGTCACAGTTCCAGTCACCTCTGCCCAGCCGTCAGCTGTCCCGGTAGCTACCGGTACTCCGGCACCGGAAAGTGAGAACCCTGCGGCCTCGCCCTCCGGCAAAATCAATTTAAACACCGCCACAATGGAGGAATTGATGACACTGCCCGGCATTGGCGAGAAGCGGGCGGCTGCCATCGTCGCCGACCGGGAGGCCAACGGCCCCTTCCGGGTGCCGGAGGACCTGACCCGGGTAGACGGCATCGGCGAGGGCATTTTAGGCGGACTGATTGATATGGTTACCGTCTCGTGAATAAAAAAGGAGGAACTGCCTTGAAAATATTGGTTGTGGACGATGAAAAGGTACTGGTCAAGGGCATTAAGTTCAACCTGGAGAGCGAAGGCTACCAGGTGGAAGTGGGCTACGACGGGGAAGAGGCGGTGGAGCTGGCCCGGGGGGGCGGCTTCGACCTCATCATCCTGGACCTGATGATGCCCAAAATCGACGGACTTCAGGCCTGTATGCGGATTCGGGAGTTTTCCAACGTGCCCATCATCATGCTCACCGCCCGCAGCGAGGACACCGACAAGATCATCGGCTTTGAATGTGGGGCGGATGACTATATTACCAAGCCTTTCAACATCCTGGAGCTGAAAGCCCGTGTGCGGGCCCTGCTCCGCCGGGCAGGCATGGCTGCCCAGCAGATGGGCGGTGGCCGCAAGCTGGTCATCGGGCACATCACCCTGGACCCGGATGCCCGGGCGGCCTGGAAGGACGGCAAGAGCGTGGATCTGACCGCCAAGGAGTTTGACCTGATGGAGCTGTTGATGCGCAATCCAGGCCGGGTGTACAGCCGGGAGAATCTGCTCAACGTGGTGTGGGGCTATGAGTACGCCGGTGACTACCGGACGGTGGATGTTCACGTCCGCCGCCTGCGGGAGAAACTGGAGCTGGACCCTGCCAATCCGACCTACATCCTCACCAAGTGGGGCGTGGGCTATTATTTGAAGAATGGATAATCAGAAGAGAGAAGAGGGGGCCAGACGAGTGCCTTTCTGGCGATCCCTCCGGGTTAAGTACGCCATGACCTATCTGGTCATTGTGGCGGCGGTGGTGGTACTGCTCAACACCTATCCGGTGATGGTGACCCAGACTCTGGCCTACCAGTCCAAGCAGACCTCCCTGCAGAACCAGGCCTCGGTGCTGGCTTCCGCCCTGGCTACGGGGCCGGAAGCCCTGACCCAGGAGGGAGCCACCAAGACAGTCAGCCTGCTGCTGGGCAGCCTGGGGGTGACCCGGGTGGTGGTCACCGATCCCAATGGCCTGGTGCTGTGTGACTTTCAGGAGGGCAGCCAGCGGTCGGATACCGCCGGTCAGTATGCCATGATCTGGGAAATTGTCACGGCTTTGCAGGGCAATGATGTGTTCCGATCGGAGTATGAGGACGGGGCGCTGTGCAGCCGGGCGGCGGTTCCGGTGACCTACCGTTCCATGACTCAGGGAGCGGTTTACCTCTATGAGTACGACGCTCAGCAGGGGGCCCTGCTCCAGAGCATTCAGAACAACCTGCGGACCATTTCCATTGTAATCTGCGTGGTGACGGCGGCGATGGGCGTGGTGTTCTCCAAAGCCCTGACCCGGCGGATCGCCCTGCTGCTGCGGGGTATCCATACGGTGCGCCAGGGCGAGTACAGCCACCGGGTTACCGTCAAGGGCGGGGACGAGCTCAGCCGTCTGGCCGATGAATTCAACGAGCTGACCGGGCGGCTCCAGACCACGGAGGAGGTGCGTCGGCGCTTTGTCTCCGACGCCTCCCACGAGCTGAAAACCCCGCTGGCCTCCATCCGTCTGCTGACCGACTCTATCCTCCAGGCGGATAACATGGATGGCGATACCGCCCGGGAATTTCTCATTGATATCGGGGACGAGGCCGAGCGCCTCACCCGTATTACCGAAAAGCTGCTCACCCTCACCCGTTTGGACACCGCCCATGAGATCCATACCGGACCGGTGGACGTCAAGACGGTGGTGGAGCGGGTGGAGCATATGCTCACTCCCCTGGCCCGAGCGGCAGAGGTGGAGCTGAAGCTGTCGCTCCAGAGCGGATGTATCATTCGGGCCACCGAAGACGATCTGTATCAGGTGGCATTTAACCTGATGGAGAATGCTGTGAAATACAACCTGCCCGGCGGAACCGTGACCGTAACCCTGAAGCAGGAGGAAGATCAGGTGATCCTGCTGGTAGAGGACACCGGCGTGGGTATTCCGGAGGCTGATCTGCCCAAGATTTTTGACCGGTTTTACCGGGTGGACAAGGCTCGTTCCCGGGCTGCGGGCGGTACCGGCCTTGGCCTGTCCATTGTCCGGGACACGGTGCGCCAGCACGGTGGTACCGTGACCGCCCGGCGGCGGGAGCCGGAAGGCACCTGCTTTGAAGTGCGATTTTCCTGCTGGACAGAGAAGGGAGGGGAGGAACCGTGAGCAAGCGAGGCATATCGGTGCTGCTCTGTGCCGCCCTTTTGACCGCCAGTGGATGTGCTGCCCAGGAGGCCGGATCCGGCAAGCAGGATGGCCAGAGCTATGTGATCTATTACTCCGCCCTGTCCAATGAGGAGGGAGAATCAGCGGTAGAGGGGGAGCGCCGGGTTCTTTCTCAGGGACAGGAGACCATTCCCGGCCTGATGGAACTGCTGCTGGAGCAGCCCCAGTCGCCGGAACTGACCACCCCCTTCCCCAGCGGCCTGCAGCTGCTGGATTGGCAGCTGAAGGAGGGGGTACTCCATCTGGACCTGTCCGACCAATATTACAGCCTCTCCGGGGTCAACCTGACCCTGGCTGACGCCTGCCTGACCCTGACCCTCTGTCAGCTGGAGGAGGTGGACTCTGTCTATGTGACCGTGGAGGGCCATGAACTGCCCTATCGCTCTATTCAACAGCTGTCCGCGGAAGATATTCTGTTGGCCGGCGGTGCGGATGAGCCCATGTCCCTGGGTGTGGATCTGTGGTATCTGCGGCAGGGAGGACAGAATTTGGGCGTGGAACGGCGCCAGATCATCAAGGATGTGGACCAGACCGTGGTGGAGGCGGTGCTGTCTGCCTGGGCCGAGGGTCCGGAAGAGGCAGGACTGAGTCCCTGCCTGCCCCAGGGAAGCCAGATCCTGTCGGCTCAGGTAGAGGACGGCGTTTGTCTGGTGGATCTGTCTCCTGAGTTTATCCAGGGGCTGCCCGGCAGTGAAACAACGGCGGCCCTGATGGTGTATGCCATGGTCAATACCCTGTGCGAACTGGATGGGGTGGAGGCGGTACAGCTCTACATCGATGGAGAGCCGGCACCTGCTGTAGGCAGCCTGCCTCTGGACCGGGCCCTGATCCCGGACACCACCCTGGGCACGGAAGGGTAAGTATTGACAACCGGCGTTGCCGGGTGTACCATACCACATATTATTTGATGCTTCATAGCATTAGTGTGTGATGAGATCCAGCACTGTAACCCACGCAAAGAAAGGAAGAATCAGCCCATGAGCCAGCACCGTATCAGTACTCAGTGTATCCACGCGGGCTACACCCCCGGCAACGGAGAGCCCCGAAACATCCCCATTGTTCAGTCCACCACCTTCCGGTATGCCACCGGAGAGCAGATGGGGGCCCTCTTTGATCTGGAGGCCAGCGGTTATTTTTATACCCGGCTGCAAAACCCCACCAATGACCATGTGGCTGCCAAGATCTGCGCCCTGGAGGGGGGGAGCGCGGCTATGCTTACCTCTTCCGGCCAGGCTGCCTCCTTCTATGCCATTTTCAATATCGTCTCCTGCGGGGAGCACGTGGTATGTTCTTCCTCTATCTACGGCGGTACTTATAACCTGTTTGCCGTGACTATGAAGCGGATGGGCATTGACTTTACCTTTGTGGACCCGGACTGCACCGAGGAGGAGCTGGAGGCCGCTTTCCGGCCGGAGACCCGGGCGGTGTTTGGCGAGACCATCGCCAACCCGGCTCTCACCGTGCTGGACATTGAGAAGTTTGCCAAGGCGGCCCATGCCCATGGCGTGCCTCTCATCATCGACAATACCTTTGCCACCCCGGTGAACTGCCGTCCCTTTGAGTGGGGGGCCGACATTGTCACTCACTCCACCACCAAGTACATGGACGGCCACGCCAACGCGGTGGGAGGCGCCATTGTGGACTCCGGTAAGTTTGACTGGACCGCCCACGCCGATAAGTTCCCCGGTCTGACCACCCCCGACGAGAGCTATCACGGCATTACTTACACCGAACGTTTTGGTCTGGAGGGGGCCTACATCACCAAGGCCACCGCTCAGCTCATGCGGGACCTGGGCGCCATTCCCTCTCCCCAGAACTGCTACTATCTGAATATCGGCCTGGAGACTCTGCCTCTGCGGGTGGCAAAGCACTGTGAGAACGGTCTGGCCGTGGCCAAATTCCTGAAGGACCATCCCAAGGTGGCCTGGGTGCGCTACCCCGGCCTGGAGGGGGACCCCTACTACGAGCGGGCCAAGAAGTATATGCCTAACGGCACCTGCGGAGTGGTGTCCTTCGGCGTCAAGGGCGGCCGGGAGGCGGCCTCCAAGTTCATGGCAGGTCTGGAGCTGGCCTCCATCGCCACCCATGTGGCCGATGCCAAGACCTGTACCCTGCATCCCGCCTCCACTACCCACCGCCAGATGACCGATGAGGAGCTGGCCGCCGCCGGCGTCTCCCCCGACCTGGTGCGCCTCAGCGTGGGCATCGAGGATATCAACGATATTCTGGAGGACGTGGCCCACGCCCTGGAGCAGGTGTAAGCCATGGTAGTAGATCCCAACGTATACAGCGGCCCGCCCGCGGAGGAGCGCCATCCCAACGAGATGGCGGTGTATGCCTATCTGGACAAGCTGGGTATCTCCTATCAGCGGTGCGACCATGACTATGCCAACACCATGGAGGACTGTAAGGCGGTGGAGCAGGTGCTGGGGGCTCCTATCTGCAAGAACCTGCTGCTCACCAACCGAAAGCAGACCGACTTCTACCTGTTGATGATGCCGGGGGACAAGCCCTTCAAAACCAAGGACGTCACCGCCCAGCTGGGTTGTGCCAGGCTGTCCTTTGCCACGCAGGAGCATATGATGGACCTGCTGGGGGCTGCCCCTGGCTCTGCCAGTGCTTTTGAGCTGGTGCACGACAAGGAGGGGAAGGTGCAGCTGGTGATGGACCGAGAGCTGATGGAAGGGGACTTTATCAGCGGACACCCCTGCTTCTCCACCTCCACCCTCAAGCTGACCCGGTCCGATTTTCTGGACCGCTTTCTGCCGGCGGTGGGCCACAAGCCCATCCTGGTGGATTTGCCCTGGCCGGAGCCGGAAACAGAAGTATGATATTGGGCGTGCCGCATTTGCGGCACGCCCTTTTGCATCATGGCTGGGAATATGGTATACTGTGGCAAAAAGGAGGGGGAGTCATGCTGGCCTATACTTATGTGGAGCGGGGGAAATTTGCCCTACTGAACAAGCCAAAACCCCAGCTGATGGAGGACGGGGATGCCATTGTAAAGGTTACCCTGTCCAGCATCTGCACCAGTGATCTGCATATCAAGCACGGCTCGGTGCCCCGGGCGGTGCCCGGGATCACGGTAGGCCACGAGATGGTGGGCATCGTGGAGCAGGTGGGTGCCGGGGTGTCCACGGTAAAACCCGGCGACCGGGTGACCGTGAACGTGGAGACCTTCTGCGGCCAGTGCTACTTTTGCCGCCACGGCTGGGTCAATAACTGCACCGATCCTAACGGCGGCTGGGCCCTGGGCTGCCGCATCGACGGCGGTCAGGCTGAGTATGTCCGGGTACCCTATGCAGACCAGGGGCTGAACAAGATCCCGGACGAGGTATCCGACCGGCAGGCCCTCTTCGTGGGGGATATCCTGGCTACCGGGTACTGGGCGGCGGATATTTCAGAGATCAGCCCGGAGGACACGGTGCTCATCATCGGCGGCGGCCCCACCGGCCTGTGTACCCTCCAGTGCGTCCAGCTTCAGAGTCCCAGGCAGATCATTCTGTGCGAGCGGGACCCTCTGCGCCGGGCCTTTGTGGAGGCACACTATCCCGGTGTGCTGACGGTAGGACCGGAGGAGGCGGAGGCCTTTGTGCAGGCTCACAGCGACCATGGCGGCGCCGATGTGGTGCTGGAGGTGGCGGGCGGACCGGATACCTTCCGCTTGGCCTGGCAGTGCGCCCGGCCCAATGCCGTAGTGACGGTGGTGGCCCTGTACGACAATGACCAGGTGCTGCCCCTGCCCGAGATGTACGGCAAGAACCTGACCTTCAAGACCGGCGGGGTGGACGGCTGCAACTGTGCCCAAACGCTGGATCTGATCGCGCAGGGGAAGCTGGATACCACCGCCCTTATCACCCATACCTATCCTCTCAGCCGCATTGAGGAGGCCTATGAGCTTTTTGAGAACCGGCGGGACGGCGTAATCAAGGTAGCCGTGACAGCGGACGAGACAGATGGATAAGGCTGGAGAATTTGTGAAAGATATGGGTTTACAAACGTCGAAAGATGACATAAAATAAGATATCCCAGCAACCGCAAGAGAGTGTAGAGGAGAGTAAAAGCATATGTATTGTGAACACTGTGGGACTCAGATCCCGGACGGCAGCATATTCTGTGTTGCCTGTGGAAAGAAGCAGTCCGGCGGCGTTGTCACGGAGGAGCCCCGGCAGGATATGACTCCGCCCCAGGAGCCTGAGACTGTCGCGCCTCAGGCGGAGCCGGAGAACACCCCGTCCAACGATGAATTTGACTGGAGTACCTTTAACCCCGTGCCGGAGGAGCCGGTGGAGCAGGTAAAGGCCGAGCCGGAACCTGTTCAGCAGGAGCCTCAGAGCCCCTGGCAGGCAACCAGCGCGCCCCAGCAGGAAGCCCAGAGTCCTTGGCAGGCTTCCGCTCCGCAGCAGGAGACTCAGAGTCCCTGGCAGGCCAGTACTTCTCAGCAGGAGCCCCAGCAGAATTCCTGGCAGGGCAGCCAGCAGAACGCCCAGTCCGGCGGCTGGCAGCAGAGTGGCTGGCAAAACAGTACTCAGCAGAGTGCTCCCGGCTGGCAGCAGAATAGCTGGCAGAACGGCGCTCAGCAGAGTGCACCCGGTTGGCAGCAGCAGAATAACTGGCAGCAGAGCGGCTGGCAGAATAACCAGCAGCCCGGTGGCTGGCAGAGTGCTCCCCAGCAGGGCTATCAGGGCGGCTGGCAGTCTGCGCCTCAGCAGAGTGCCTACAGTTCCCCCTATGAGGAGCGGAGACAGCCCACCTACAGCAACGGCCGAATTGATTACGGCTGCCCTATGAACTGGTACAAATTCCAGGTCTATTTTAACATGATCCCGACTGCCCTGCTCTATCTGGCCTTTGGCGTTGTGCTGATGGTGATGGCGGGGATCGAGGGCGATATGGGGAGCAGTGTGGAGTACTATTATCGCAGTTTCCAGGCTCTGCTGATGGATGGGAGAGGGATGGCTATTCTGTACCTGCCACTCTTTATTCCTAATCCCATGATCATCGGCCTTGCCTGTGCGGTCTATGGTGTTCTGATGCTGGTGGCCTGGGTGAAGATGATCCGGCTCCAGTCGGGCGGCAACACCCTCTTCCTGGTCCTGGCCATTCTGCCCACGGTATTTTTTGCCGTCAACCTGCTGATCGCCTACACCCAGCTGAGCAACTATGTGCCCGGCCAGTATCTGATGGAGTACATGGCAATTCCCCTGGTCAGCCTGGGGCTGTGCGTGCTGGTCTACATCCTGCAGGTGGTCTATTTCAGAAAGCGGGCCTATCTATTTGTCAATCACTAAGATCGCGCCATCAACTAAAAAAGAGTTCCGCGCCCGGTGGCGCGGAACTCTTTTTTACATTTCCCGGCGGCCCTCCAGGGCACGCATAAGGGTGGCGTCGTCGGCATATTCCAGATGACTGCCTACCGGAATACCGTAGGCCAGCCGGGTCACCCTGACCCCGAAGGGGCGCAGCAGACGGGAGAGATACATGGCGGTGGCCTCTCCCTCAGTGTCCGGGTTGGTGGCCATAATGACCTCGCTGACCCCGCCTTCGGCCACCCGGGTTACCAGCTCCTTCACCCGCAGCTCATCGGGGCCCACATGGTTCATGGGGGAGATGACGCCGTGAAGGACGTGGTACACACCGGGATACTCCCGGGAGCGCTCCATAGCGGCCACATCTTTGGGGTCTGCCACCACGCAGATGACTGAGGGGTCACGCTTGGGGTCCTGGCAGATGGGACACAGGCCGTCTCCCTGGGAAAAATTCTGACAGACCGGGCAGCAGTGGATGGCGGCCTTTGCCTCGGTGATGGCCTGAGCGAAGGCGGCGGCGTCCTCCTCCGGCAGGGAGAGAACATAGAAGGCCAGCCGCTGAGCGCTCTTACGGCCAATGCCGGGCAGCCGGGCGAACTGCTCCACCAGCTGCTCCAGCGCGGGGGGAAAATATTGCATAGATGAAAACATCCCTTCTTAGAGATCGATCCCCTGAGTGCGGGGAGGGGAACCCGCCTGGATAAGGGCGTCCACATCCAGGGCGCGGCAGCGCAGGTCCAGCTGGGGACAGGCTACCCAGTCCACGTCGGGGAGTTCCTGACCGTATTTCACTGTGTGGGCCACCGTGCCCGGCAGCAGATAGGAGTTGTGGGGCACATTCAGCGGGCAGAGATAAAAATCGCCGGTGTGCAGCACCCGGGGAATAAGGGCTCCGTCCCGCTCCTCCACCACCAGCATAGTGCCCTGCTGAATCACATTCAGCTCATGGACATACCGATGGAGGTGGCTGTTCTGCCAGCCGCTCTGGTCGCTGGCCTCGGTACGGATGTAGGAACTTCCGTCACAGGCGCACAGCCGGAACCGCAGCTCGCCGTTGTCCATCCGCTCATGACGGGTGGTGATGCCCAGGTCTTTGGCCTGCCGGTCGGTCAGGGGAGCAGGCATAGTCAGCCCTCCCGCAGGGCGGCGATGGCGGCAGCGGGGTCCACCGCTCCGTACACCGCGGAACCGGCCACCAGGGTATCGGCGCCGGCGGAGATCACCTTCCCGGCGGTCTTGGGACTGATCCCGCCGTCTACCTCCAGACGGCAGGCGGGATTATAGCGATCGATGAGGGTACGGACCTGATGGATGGTGTCCAGCTGGTGCTCCATAAAGGCCTGGCCGCCGAAGCCGGGCTCCACCGTCATGACCAGCACCATATCCAGGTTCTCCAGATAGGGGAGAATGGCGCTGGCGGCGGTGATGGGCCGCAGTGCTACCGCCTTTTTCACCCCAAACTCGTCCATGAGTCGGAGTGCCTCGGCGATACGGGTGGGGTGGTCGGCCTCCAGGTGGACCGACAGCAGGTCGGCCCCCGCCTTGGCAAAGGCCTCAATGTAACGCACCGGCTTGTCGATCATCAGGTGCACATCCAGGAACATATCGGTGCACTTGCGGATGGACTGGACCACCGGTACGCCGATGGTGATGTTGGGGACAAAGCAGCCGTCCATGACGTCTACATGGAGCCAGTCGGCGGAGGATACCCGCTGGATATCCCGCTCCAGGTTTACAAAATCGGCGGAGAGGATGGAAGGGGCGATCTTGATCATCATTTACCACTCCATTATTAAAAAAGATGGGGAGAACGGGCAAAGAGCCTGTCCCTCGTTGGCGGATGGGCCGGGGCAAAGGGAAAGTTGGGAACATAAGATACAGCAAGCGGATGACGCCCGGGGCCCCGCCGCTCCCCCGCGCACCCACGGGCTGCCGGCCCGGCGGTCTATGCTCCGGAATCGCGCGCCGCATCATATAGTGTCCGGGGGAGTATACTCCCCCGGACACAGTTGGTTTGCGGGGGCCGGTCCGCTTAATTATAGAAGTCGTTGGTGTGGCACTCCCGGGCCTGATAGCCGGCAGCACACATGGCGTCCAAAATGGCCCGCTTGTGGGTGTGGCCAAAGGCCTCCAGGGTAACCCGCAGCTCCACGCCGCTCTGGCGGTTGATGTTGATAAACTGGTTGTGCTCCAGCTTGATGATGTTGCCGTTGGCCTCGGCCACGATCTGGGCCACCCGCAGCAGCTCGCCGGGACGGTCGGGCAGCTGAACGGAGAAGGTGAACACCCGGCCCCGGTTGATCAGACCGTGCTGTACCAGGCTGGCCACGGTGATCACGTCCATGTTGCCGCCGGAGAGGACAGGCACCACGTTCTTGCCCTTGCACTTGAGGTGATTCAGGGCGGCAATGGGCAGCAGACCGGCATTTTCCACGATCATCTTGTGCTTTTCCATCATATCCAGGAAGGCATCCACCAGTTCGTCGTCGTCGATGGTGATGATGTCGTCGATGTTCTGCTGGATGTAGGGGAAGATCTGGTCGCCGGGGGTCTTGACCGCCACGCCGTCGGCAATGGTCTCCACCTTGTCCAGGGTGACCACATGACCGGCATCCAGGCTGGCCTTCATGGAGGCGGCCCCGGTGGGCTCCACGCCGATGACGGTGACGTTGGGATTGAGCAGCTTGGCCAGGGTGGACACGCCGGTGGCCAGTCCGCCGCCGCCGATGGGCACCAGGATCACGTCCACGTCGGGCAGGTCCTGGAAGATTTCGTAAGAGATGGTGCCCTGGCCGGTGGCGATGGCGGGATCGTTGAAGGGATGGACGTAGGTCAGGCCCTCCTCAGCAGACAGCTTGGCGGCCAGCTCGGCGGCATCGTCAAAGGTTTCGCCGTGGAGCACCACCTTGGCGCCGTAATCCTTGGTGTTGTTCACCTTCACCAGGGGAGTGGTGGTGGGCATGACGATGGTGGCGCTCACGCCGGCCTGCTGGGCGGCGTAGGCCACACCCTGGGCGTGGTTGCCGGCGGAGGCGGTGACCAGACCCTTGGCCTTTTCTTCCTCGGTCAAGGTGCTGATTTTATAGTAGGCGCCCCGGATCTTGTAGGCGCCGGTAACCTGCATATTTTCCGGCTTGATGTACACATGGTTGCCGGTGGCCTTGGAAAAGGCAGTGCTGTAGACCAGACTGGTGTTCCGGATGACCCCGGAGAGTACGCTGCGGGCCTCCTTAAATTCTTTCAGGGTGAGCATGGGGCAAGACTTCCTCTCTCAAAACGGAATATCGGAATATGTTTTTAATGATACTGACTTTTTGAGGGAAAGTCAACGTGTTCTTGACAGGGGAATGGGGGAACGGTACAATGATTTGGAAGAACAAGCCGGCGCTGCCGGTATGGAATATGGAGGGACGCAGTCATGGCTGACAACATGGATTTTACCCCGGAGCTGACGCTGACCCCGGATCTGGGTACCGCCGCAGCGGAAGCGCCTGCCGCGCCTCAGTTGAGCCTGGACCCCAACGCCAGTGAGGAGGCCAAGGCCATTCAGTTGGACGAAAGCCAGCTCACCGAAGCTGAGCGCAAGATGGTGGATGACTTTGCCCAGAAGATCGATCTGACCGATACCAATCTGGTGCTCCAGTACGGCGCTGCGGCCCAGAAGAACATTGCCGGTTTCTCTGAAAATACCCTCAACTCGGTGCGTACCAAGGATCTGGGCGAGGTGGGACAGGCCCTGTCCTCTCTGGTGGTGGAGCTGAAGGGCTTCGGTGGCGAGGAGGACGAGAAGGGCTTCTTCGGCTTCTTCAAGAAGAAGCGCAACCAGCTGGAGGCCATGAAGGCCTCCTACTCCAAGGCGGAGACCAACGTAAACAAGATCGTGGAGGTGCTGGAGGCCCACCAGGTGACCCTGATGAAGGACATCGCCATGCTGGACCAGATGTACGACCTCAACACCAAATATTATAAGGAACTGACCATGTATATCCTGGCGGGCAAGAAGCGCCTGGCCCAGGTGCGGGCCGGAGAGCTGGAGCAGCTGCGTCAGAAGGCGGCCCAGAGCGGCGCCCAGGAGGACGCCCAGGCCTATAACGACCTGGCCAATATGTGCACCCGCTTTGAGAAGAAGATCCACGACCTGGAGCTGACCCGGATGATTTCCATCCAGATGGGGCCCCAGACCCGGCTGATCCAGAACAACGACACCCTGATGCTGGAGAAGATCCAGTCCTCTCTGGTGAACACCATCCCCCTGTGGAAGAGCCAGATGGTGCTGGCCCTGGGGCTGGAGCACTCCCGTCAGGCCACCGCCGCCCAGAGCGCGGTGACCAACATGACCAACGAACTGCTGCAAAAGAACGCCGATATGCTGAAAATGGGCACTTTGGAGACCGCCAAGGAGGCCGAGCGCTCCGTGGTGGACCTGGAGACCCTCCAGCATACCAACCAGCAGCTCATCTCCACCCTGGATGAGGTCATGAACATCCAGCAGGAGGGCGCCCAGAAGCGCCGGGAGGCCGAAGCGGAGCTGGGCCGTATCGAAGGCGAGCTGAAGCAGAAGCTTCTGGAATTGAGAGGCTAAGCAGGAACAATTAAAAGGCGCTGCAATATCATTGCAGCGCCTTTTTTGACATCAGATGGACATATCTTTTTGCTATCCTGTGAATGAAAGGAGAGGGGAGCCATGGCGGACCATATTCTGGTGGTGGAGGACGAGGCCCGTATCCGTGATATTATCCGGGATTACTTTACTGCCCACGGTCTGGACTGCGACCTGGCTCGGGACGGGGAGGAGGCGCTAGACCTGCTGCGGGACCACGACTACGATGCCATGCTGCTGGACGTGCTCATGCCAAACCTGGACGGCTTTTCGGTCTGCCGGGTGGTACGGGCCAAGAGCCGGATGCCCATCCTCTTCCTTACCGCTCTGGGCAGTGAAGAGGATGTGCTTCAGGGGTACGCCCTGGGCGCGGATGACTATGTGACCAAACCATTCTCTCTGGCGGTGCTGCTGGCCAAGACAAGGGCGGTGATCCGCCGCAGCCGGGGAGTGGGAGACAGCGAGACTCTGAGGTGCGGGGTCATCGCCCTGGATCTGGCGGGGCGTACCTGCACCGTGGCGGGGAAGCCGGTAAGCCTGACCCGCCGGGAATATGATCTGCTGCTCTGCCTCATCCGCAACAAAGGTCAGGTGCTCAGCCGGGACCAGCTGCTGGACAAGGTGTGGGGCATCGACTTCGAGGGAGGCCAGCGGGCGGTGGATGTGCGGATCAAAAGCCTGCGCTCCGCCCTGGGGAGCGCCGGAAAGCAGATCAAGACGGTATTCAAGGCGGGGTATCGGATGGAGGGCGAGTAATATGAAGGACAAACGGCTGTTTTTCAGATGCTTTGCCAAGTCGCTGCTGGTCTCTCTGCTCCTCTGGGGGGTGGCCATAGGCGCTATGCTCTGGGTCAATCACCAGTGGAGTTGGGAGGACATTATCAGTCAGCAGTATGAGCTTCCCAATGCCATTACCCAGGGGACCACCAGCTTTTCTATCCCCACTCCGCCTGAGGAGGGGGAGATTCCAGATTGGGAGAAGGACGAATTATCCGTCATGCTGACCATGAACAGCTGCGACACCCTGAAGAAGTACGGCGGGCAGTACTTTGTACGGGTGTACGACCAGGAGGGGGAGCGGCTGGGACAGAGCCAGATGCTGGCAGGCCGCAGCGCGGTGTACCAGCCGGACGGGACGACGGAACTGCGGTATCTCCTCTTTGACCCAGCTCTGACCGAGGAGGGGCAGGTGGCAGCCGCCCGCATTCTGAACGGCTACTCCGACCACAGCTTTTGGATCGGCGAGGTGGGAGATCATATCAGCACGGACAAAATTGAGCTGACAGGCTGGGAGGAGGGAGAGGTGGTCTATGTCCGGACCCTCACCCTGCACTTTGGGGAAGAGCGGGTGGTACTGGCCGATTCCGACGCCCAACTCTTTCCTGATCGGCAGGCGGAGACCTTTCAGGCCATATGGCTGGAATGCTACTCCGCTCTGACGGGCCGGGGCGGGCCGGCGAGACGGCTGGAGCAGTACCAGGACATGGCGGCGCAGGTAGACGCTGTTGAAGCGGACAATCCACGGTGGATGTACGCGTACTCCACCGGAACTTACACGATTTACAAGGGAAATGGAAACGCCGATCTGAGGGAGTACGGCGTGCATCCGGTGGCCTCCAACTATTGCCTGCCGGGGGATTACCTGCTGGCCGGCCTGGAGCCGGCGGCTCTGCTCACCCTGGCGGCGGCGGTGGCACTGGCCCTGTTCACCGCCTGGCTGGAGAGTCGGGCCATCCGGCGGGAACGGGCCTTCGTCCGGGGGGCGGCCCATGAACTCAAGACTCCTCTGGCGGTGCTGCGCACCCATGCCGAGGCCCTGCGGGAGGACATCGACCCCGCCAAGCGGGGCCAGTACCTGGACACCGTAGTGGCTGAGAGCGACCGGATGGCGGCCCTGGTGGGGAGCCTGATGGACCTGGCCCGGCTGGAGAGCGGCGGCAAGGTGGAGCGGGAGCCCCTGGATCTGGCCGCGCTGGTGGAGAATGGTGCTGCACGGCTGTCTCTGCTGGCGGAGGAAAAGAACATTGAACTGCGTATTCAACTGGCTCCGGCATCCATGCTGGGGGACCGGCTGCGGTTGGAAGAAGTGGTGGATGATCTGGCGGACAATGCCCTGCGCCACTGCACCCCCGGCGGCGCGGTGACCATTGCCCTGGCCCAAAAGGGACGGCGGATCACGCTGACCGTGGACAACGACGGCCCCGTCATCCCGCAAAAACATCTGGACCGCCTGTTCGAGCCCTTCTACCGGGGGGATGAGGGCCGCAGCCGGGCGGACGGAGGTACCGGTTTGGGCCTGGCCATTGTCCGGGCGGCGGTGGAGGCCCATGGAGGCCGCTGCTGGGCGGTCAACCGGACGGGGGGCGTGACCTTTACGGTGGTGCTGCCCGGGTTGCAATCGGAAACATGATGTGGTATCATTTCCTCAACAAGGTAGAAACGATTGTGAGGGAGTACCATGGGATATAACCGTCCTGAGTCCAAGTGGCTGGCACGGGATGCCATGCGGGGGGCCTATCCCCACCCCATGCTGGTGACGCTGGTGTATGTGCTGCTGACCGGTGTACTGAGCAGTGTGGTGCTGAATTTTGTATCTGAGCCTTTTCAGGCTGCCTATTTTTATCTGACAGAGACCAGCTATGAAGTGGAAGAGATCCTGACCGCCATCTTTACCCCCCAGCGCATTGCGGTGATTCTGGTCATGGAGCTGCTGCTGGCGCTCTATAGCTGGGTGATGGATTACGGATATACCTCCTATAGCCTGCGATTGACCCGGCGGGAAGGTCCCAGCTACCGAAATCTGCTGGATGGCTTTTATACGATAGGACGGGCACTGGCTGTGAATTTCCTGTCGGCCCTGTTTGTGTTCCTGTGGGGGCTCATCGGTATGGCGGTCTATGTGGGCTTTGTGTTCCTGGCCTATCTAATGCACAGCGTCACCCTGATCCTTGTCGGCGCTTTGATCATGCTGGTTTGGATGATTGCCATATCCTATCGTTACCGGCTGGCGGTCTACTTTCTGCTGGACCACCCGGAGATGGGCGCCCTGGAGGCCATTGGCCACAGCCGCAACGCCATGCGGGGCAATATCATGGCACTGTTCGTACAGGACCTGTCCTTCCTGGGATGGCTGATTTTGTCTCCCTTCACCCTGGGTATTCTGAGCCTGTGGATTGGCCCCTATATGGGGGCGGCCAATGCCAATTTTTATAACTGGGTGGTGTATGGAGCCTTTCCTCAGCGGCCTCAGCCCGGCGGGTGGAACGGACCTTACGGCGGGATGTAACCAAAGTAGGCATTGTATTTTCGGACGAAGATGATATAATAGAAACAACAACTGAATCCAATCAGCGGTTGGTAGCTGTCCGTCCTCAGGGGCGGAGCTTTCAATGGGAATGCGGTGCAAGTCCGCAGCAGCCCTCTCTACTGTAAGGATGACGAGCGCTCATAAGGTCACTGTCCGGGTACGGATGGGAAGACGGGCGTAAGGTTGAATCCAAGCCAGGAGACCAGCCAGCCGCGACGGTAACGCGCATATTCGGCGGGGAAATGGCGCGTGACAGCACAGGCATTTGAGCTGATGAAAAAAGAGTTTCCCGTCCGGGAAACTCTTTTCTTTTGCTATGGCCTGGGCCATGGATGTCCCCGCCGGAATCCATTTGCAGCGGCAGGGAGGTAGTAAAGCTATGGAACGGACCGGAAAGAACAGATTGTCCCAGCGGGAATTGAATGGATATCGCCAGTGGCTGGCGGAACTGGAGGAGGAGATGACCGATACGCCCGGATTATCTCAGCAGCTGGATGGAGATCTTACCCTCTATTTTTCCCCGGAATGTCCCATTGGCAGACAGGTGTATACCAGCTTTTCCGACGAAGAACTATTGGAGTCACTGGTGGAGACCATGGAGGGGCGCAATGGTTCGCCCCGTCCGGAGCGGCTGCTGTGCGTCTACCGCTGGTATCTGGAAAAGCGCTTTGGTTCCCTCCATCATGCCTGTTGGCGGGCTCGGGGCAGGAGCCGCCAGCAGGCGGCAGAGCGGATGTGGCCGGCGGACTGGCCCGAGCGGGTGGACACCCTGCCCTTCCTGAAGCGGTGCGCGTCCCGGGGCGTATGCCTGGATGAGGATGCCCGACAAACACTGGGGGAGTACTGCGCGGCGGTCCGACGGACAGGTCAGCCTCCCTGCCGGGAGGAGCTGCCCGGGGAGCTGGATGTATTGTTCAGACAAGTGGGCTGCACCTGGCAGACCGGACTGGAACTGCTGGGCATTCCTGCGCTGAGTAAGTCCGTGCGCCGGCATATGCGGCGCTATTGGGCGCGGGACGTTGGTCATGCCTGAAGCCGGAGGGGAAGGACCTTCCTGATACCGCCGTCTCAGAAGGATCTATATCCTGCTGGCTTCTGCCGAGGGGTATTTGGCCTCGGCACGCATAGCGGTCACCATTGTGAGGTGACCCGGCGGGCGTTTCTCTTGTATGGGACGGAGAAAGCTGGTATACTATAACCTGAGATTTTATGTCCGGTGTGCCGGACAGCAGGAGGTCCTTTCATGAAGCTTATGGTCATTGACGGCAATTCCATCATCAACCGTGCCTTTTACGGCATCAAGCTGCTCACCACCAAGGACGGCACCCCCACCAACGCTGTCTATGGCTTCGTGAATATCCTGCTCAAGCTGATAGACGAGGAACAGCCCGACGCCCTGTGTGTCACCTTTGACCGGAAGGCCCCCACCTTCCGCCACCTGGCCTATGAGGGCTACAAGGCCCAGCGGAAGGGAATGCCGGAAGAACTGGCGGCTCAGCTGCCCATCCTGAAGCAGGTACTGGAGGCCATGAACATCCCTCGCTATGAGATGGACGGCTGGGAGGCCGACGACCTCATCGGTACCATCTCGGTGAAAGACACCGCTGCCGGGTGGGATACCGTCATTGTTACCGGCGACAAGGACTCCCTCCAGCTGGTCACCGATACCACCAGGGTGAAGCTGGTGTCCACCCGCATGGGCCAGACCACCACCAAGGAGATGACCCCCGAGGCCTTTCGGGAGGCCTACGGCTTTGATCCCATCCACATGGTGGACCTGAAGGCCCTGATGGGGGATACCAGCGATAACATCCCCGGCGTCAAGGGGATCGGTGAAAAAACCGCCATGGACCTGATCCAGCGCTACCACAGCGTGGAAGCCATTTATCAGGATCTGGACAGCGTAGAGGCCAAGCCTGCCGTGCTTAAGAAACTGACCGAAGGGGCAGACCAGGCTAAAATGTCCTACGACCTGGCCCTCATCCACTGCGATGCCCCCATCGACTTCACCCCCGAGGCCAACCTGCGGAAGGAACCCAATGCCGCCGTCCTGTACGAGCTTTTCCTCAAGCTGGAGTTCAATAAGCTTATCGACAAGCTGGGCCTCAGCGCCCCCCAGGGGGAGGTACAGCAGGAGGAACAGTTTACCGGCACCTGCACCAGTGAAGATGTCACCGATTTGAACCGGGCAGAGGAGTTGCTGTCCATCTGGCGGCAGAAGGACAGCGTGGATGTGCTGGCCCTGCCCTCTCTGGATGTGGTTGTGGTGGAGTACTGGGAGAGTGAGCGGGATAGTCACGCCGCCATCCTCAGGGCCGATCAGATGGAGGGGTACAACAGCGTTTTGAAGGCCCTCTTTGCTCCTGACATCAAAAAGAATACCCACGACGTGAAAACCCTGCTGTCCCGGCTGCTGGATGAGGGCATCGAGGGAGGCGGCTTTGTCTTTGATACGGCTCTGGCGGCTTATCTGCTGGCCCCAACCGACGGCAGCTATGAGCTGGAGACTTTGGGTATGCGGTGGTTCAACCATGAGTATGCCAAGGCTAAGGATACCTACCTGGCAAAGGATGCCTTTACCCCTCTGGCCGATCAGACGGCGGCCCTGGCCGCCCTGCTGTCCCACTGCGCCCTTATCGGGGCGTTGAAGGAGGCTATGGCCCCCCGGCTCACGGAACTAGGTATGGACAAGCTCTATTATGAGGTGGAGCTCCCCCTGTGTCCGGTGCTGGCCGGGATGGAGCACGCCGGAGTGCTGGTGGACCGGGGGGCCCTCACCGCCTTTGGCGAGATGCTGGACGAGCGCATCAAGGCCGACGAGACCCTGATCTATGAGCTGGCGGGGGAGAAGTTCAACATCAACTCCACCCAGCAGTTCGGAAAGATTCTGTTTGAAAAGCTGGGCCTGCCCCCGGTGAAGAAGACCAAGACGGGCTACTCCACCAACGCCGAGGTGCTGGAGAAGCTGCGGGACAAGCACCCCATTGTGGAGGCGGTGCTGGACTACCGGCAGCTGGCCAAGCTGAAGTCCACCTATGTGGACGGCCTCACCAAGGTCATCGCCGCCGACGGGCGCATCCACACCTCCTTCCAGAACACCGTCACCGCCACCGGGCGGCTCAGTTCCACCGAGCCGAATTTGCAGAATATCCCCGTCCGCACCGAGCTGGGGGCGGAGCTGCGGAAGATGTTTGTGGCCCCGGCGGGGAAGATGCTGGTGGATGCCGACTATTCCCAGATCGAGCTGCGGCTGCTGGCCCACATCGCCGGGGACGAACATATGATCGCCGCCTTCCAGAGCGGGGAGGACATCCACACCGTTACCGCCTCCCAGGTGTTCGGAGTGGCGCCCCAGGACGTGACCCATGAGATGCGCCGCCGGGCCAAGGCGGTGAACTTCGGTATCGTCTACGGCATCTCTGACTTCTCCCTGGCCCAGGACATCGGGGTCACCCGTGCCGAGGCCAAGGAGTATATGGAGAAATACTTTGAGAAGTACTCCGGCGTCCGCGCCTATATGACCCAGGTGGTGGAGCAGGCCAAGGCCGACGGCTATGTGTCCACCCTCATGGGCCGCCGCCGCTGGCTGCCCGAGCTGAAATCCTCCAACTTCAATATGCGCTCCTTTGGGGAGCGGGTGGCGCTGAATATGCCCATCCAGGGTACCGCCGCCGATATCATCAAGCTGGCTATGATCCGGGTGGCGGACAAGCTGCGCTCCGAGGGCCTGGAGGCCAGACTGATTCTCCAGGTCCACGACGAACTCATCGTAGAGTGCCCCGAGGGGGAGACCCAGCGGGTCAAGACCCTGCTGGAGAACGAGATGGAGCAGGTGGTGCAGCTGGCCCTGCCCCTTATTGCCGAGGCCCATGCCGGCCGCAGCTGGGCCCAGGCCAAGGGCTGAAAGGAGCCGTTTATGGAATTGCGTCCTGTGACCGGCGGCGCACTGCGGGACTGGTATGACCGGGAACTGACCCAGGCCTTTCCGCCCAATGAGTGTAAGCCTTTGGCGGACATCAAGGCCCTGATGGACCAGGGACGCTATGAGGTGTGGGGCCTCTTTGACGGTGAGACCCTGCTGGGCTACGCCACCCTTTGGATGGAACCCGGGGATAAAAGCTGTATTCTGCTGGACTATCTGGGGGTGACCGCCGCCCGGCGGAATGGAGGCCTGGGCAGTCAGATTGTCCGGATGCTGGCGGAGCGGCTGGCGGGGAAGTCCCTGCTGCTCATTGAGGCGGAGCGGCCGGTGGAGGGGGACGACCCGGCGGAGAATGCGCTACGGCAGCGGCGGCTTCGGTTTTATGAGCGGTGCGGTTTTGTGCCTGCCTACGATATGGCCACCTGTGGGATGAGGTTTACCACCTTTCTGCCGGAACTGCCCGCGGATCTGGCCCCGGTGATGGCCCTGCATAAGGCCATTTATGGTCCTGCCCGCACCGATGTGAAGGTGCCCCTGGGGCCGGATGAGTTGCCGCCCGGCCCACCGGTGTGGATGAAAGAAGGAGAGAGTACAACATGAACTATAAACTGGTCCCTATGGACAAGTCCCACCTGAGCCAGGTGGCGGCCATCGAGCGGGAGTGCTTTTCCCACCCCTGGTCGGAGGCCCTGCTGGAGCAGGAGCTGTATAACGATATGATCTCTCTGGTAGTGGCCGAGGGGGAGGACGGCGCCGTGCTGGGCTACGGCGAGGTGCGGGCCGTGCTGGACGAGGGTACCCTGGAGAAGATCGCGGTGGCTCCGGCCTACCGCCGCCAGGGAGTGGCAGAGGCCATCCTGGGCGCTTACATCCGGTTCGGGCAGGCCCACCTGGCCTTCCTCACTCTGGAGGTGCGGGAGAGCAATGCTCCCGCCATTGCCCTGTATGAAAAGCTGGGCTTTCAGACGGTGGGCCGCCGGAAGAACTACTACCGGGAGGAGCATGAGGACGCCCTGCTGATGACGGTGGAGTTTGGAGACCGTGCCTGAACTGCGGCTGCTCACCGACAGCCAGCTACGGCAGGTCTACCGGGTCCATGTGAAGCGGGACTTTCCCCGCAACGAGCGGCGGCCCCTTACTTCCATCCGCAGCCTGCGCCGGGCTGGGCGCTATGATACCTGGGGTGTCTTTGAGGGGGGTGCGCTGCTGGCCTATGCCTTTTTATGGCGGACGGCGGAGGGTAACTGTGCCCTGCTGGATTATCTGGCTGTGTGTCCTGAGGGACGGGGCCAGGGATTGGGCACCCAGGCACTGGAACTGCTGAAAGCCCGGTATGGACCGGCGTGTACCCTGCTGGCAGAGGCGGAGGCGCCGGAGCCGGGGATTTCTCCAGAGGAGGACCGGGTGCGCCGCCGCCGGTTGGCCTTTTACCAGCGGGCGGGGTTCCGGCTGATGCCTTACCAGGCGGATATTTTCCATGTGCGCTATGCCATGCTGGTGTGGTCAGAGCCCTGTGTACTAGACGAAGAGATCCTTCAGAATACCCACCGGGGGCTGTATCGGAGTCAGATGCCCCCTGTTCTGTTTCGCCGGATGATCCATATTCCGGCGGCTCACTGCGGAAAGAAGGAATGAACCATGAATATTCTTGCCATTGAATCTTCCTGCGACGAGACTGCCGTGGCAGTGGTGCGGGACGGCCGCACCGTCCTGTCCGACGCCATTGCCTCCCAGGCGGATATGCACGCCATTTACGGCGGCGTGGTGCCTGAGATTGCCTCCCGCAAACACATCGAGGCCATCGCCGGGCTGGCCGACCAGGCCCTCCGACAGGCGGGGGTCACCCGGAGCGACATCGACGCCGTGGCGGTAACCTATGCCCCCGGCCTCATTGGCGCCCTGCTGGTGGGCGTGAACTTTGCTAAGTCGGTGGCCTACGGCCTCAATGTGCCCATCATCCCGGTCCATCATGTCCGGGCCCATATCGCCGCCAACTACATCGCCCACCCCGACCTGGAGCCCCCCTTTGTGTGTCTCTGTGTCTCCGGCGGCAACACCATGATCGTGGACGTAAAGGGCTACACTGATATGGAGATCCTGGGTGCTACCCGGGACGACGCGGCGGGGGAGTGCTTTGACAAGGTGGCCCGGGTGCTGGGGATTGGCTATCCTGGCGGCGCTCCTATGGACAAGCTGGCACAGGGCGGTGATGATACCCGTTACGAGCTGCCCCGGGCTCATGTGGCGGACGCCCCTCTGGATATGTCCTTTTCCGGGCTTAAGACAGCGGTGCTCAATCTGGCCCACAACACTGCTCAGAAGGGGGAAGAACTGGACATGAAGGGCCTGGCGGCCTCCTTTGCCGCCGCCGTCAGCGATACCCTGGTGCCCCGTACCATGGAGGCGGCCAAGCGCTGCGGCTATGGCAAAATTGCTGTGGCGGGTGGCGTAGCGGCCAATTCCCGTATCCGGGCCGATCTGGAGACAGCCTGCCGTCAGTCCGGCGATCAGCTGTTCCTGCCTCCTCTGTCTCTGTGCGGGGACAACGGGGCCATGATCGGCTGCCAAGGCTACTATGAATATCTGGCGGGAAAGCGGGGCGGCATGGACTTGAACGCCTACGCCACCCGGGACATTAAAAAAGGTTAATTGGATTTGAATCAAAAGCGGCGGTTTTTTGTAAAAACCGCCGCTTTTTGCTGCCTTTTCTGAAAAGAGGATAGGATGGGGGAGAAAAGGGTATGCTACAGACATCATGTACAGAAACTGTAATATAATTTTAAAAATTATATTACCATTTGCTGTTGACAATATTATAAGATTAGAACTATACTATAAGAGAAGAAAAAATATCTCCTATCAGCTTTGACAGAATGGCAGGTGTATGGTATGAATCAGGAGAATATTTTAAGAGGCAACCCTTCTGCCCTCTATTATCATCCCAAGGCTCGTCCGGTCCGGAAGGTGAAACAAGCGCGGGACCCCTATGACGGTCTGCGGCCCTGGTCGGCCATTACCCACGGCATGGGCGCGGCGCTGGCCGCCGTGGGCACGGTGCTGTTGGTGGCCCGCTGCCTGCTGGAAGAGCTGAGCGTGTGGCATCTGGTCTCCTTCCTGATCTATGGGATCAGCATGGTGGGCCTGTATACCGCCAGCACCCTGTACCACTGCATCAATACCAGCGTGGCCGGGCGTATCGCCCTGCGGAAGTATGACCACGCCTCCATCTATTTTCTCATCGCCGGCAGCTACACCCCTGTGTGTCTGGTAGCCCTGCGGGAGATGGGCGGTTGGGGCTGGAGCCTCTTCGGCGTGATCTGGGGGCTGGCTCTGGCGGGACTGGTGCTCACCTTGGTATGGCTCTCCGCCCCCCGCTGGCTCACCTCCGGCATCTATATCGCCATGGGCTGGCTGGCCATCATTGCTTTGGTGCCCCTGATGCAGGTGCTGCCTGGGGCGGGAATGTTCTGGGTGCTGGGCGGCGGTGTGCTCTATACCATCGGCGGTGTACTCTACGCCGTCAAGTGGCCTGGCCGCAATAACCCCAAGTTCGGCTGCCATGAGATCTTCCATGTGTTTATCCTGGCGGGCTCCCTGTTCCACTTCATGCTGATGTATCAGGTAATCGCCGCGCTGTAAATCAAGCAAAAGCCCCCCGGCTTGGCCGGGGGGCTTTCTTTATAGATTGGTGTATCCCATCAAATACTGATCTACGTCCCGGGCGGCCTCCCGGCCCTCCCGGATGGCCCACACTACCAGAGACTGGCCCCGGCGCATATCGCCAGCGGCAAAGACGCCGGGTACGGTGGTGGCGTAACCGCCTTCCGCCGTTTTGACACAGGAGCGGGGAGTGCGTTCCAGTCCGAAAAGCTCGGGTACATAGTCCTGGGGTCCCAGGAACCCGGCGGCAATGAGGAGCAGGTCGCAGTCCAGCACCGCTTCGGTGTCGGCGATGGGCTGGTGGTCGGGACCCAGCTTGACGGTTTTCACCGCCTTCAGCTTGCCGTGCTCGTCACCCATCAATTCGGCCACAGTAGTCTCATAGACCCGGGGATCGTGGCCAAAGAGGGCGATGGACTCCTCCTGGCCGTAATCGGTCTTGCACACCCTTGGCCACTCCGGCCAGGGGTTATTTTCTGCCCGTTGATCGGGGGCCTTGGGCATCATCTCCAGCTGGGTCACGCTGGCGCAGCCGTGGCGGATGCAGGTGCCAACGCAGTCGTTGCCGGTGTCGCCGCCGCCTACGATGACAACGTGCTTGCCCTTGGCGGAGGGGTAGGTGCCCTCGGCCAGGTCGTGGGTCAGCAGGGAACGGGTGGTCTCCTTTAAAAAGTCCACCGCGAACCACACCCCGTCCAGCTCCCGGCCGGGAACGGCCAGATCCCGGGGCTGGGCAGCGCCGCAGCACAGCACAACTGCGTCAAAGTCCCGCCGCAGCTGCTCCGGGCTGAGGTCCTTGCCCACATCCACGCCGGTACGGAACGTGATTCCTTCAGCGGCCATCTTGTCCAGCCGCCGCTGGACCACCGGCTTTTCCAGCTTCATGTTGGGAATGCCATACATCAAAAGGCCTCCGGGCCGGTCCTCCCGCTCAAAGACGGTAACGCTGTGGCCCCGATGGTTGAGCTGGTCGGCACAGGCCAGACCGGCAGGGCCGGAACCAACCACCGCCACCTTTTTGCCGGTGCGGGCTTTGGGAGGACGGGGGGACATGAGGCCCCGGTCCCAAGCGTCCTCGATGATACCCAACTCATTGTCCTTTACGGTAACCGGGTCTCCATGGAGACCGCAGGTGCAGGCTGCCTCGCACAGGGCGGGGCACACCCGACCGGTAAACTCAGGGAAGTTATTGGTCTTTAAAAGTCGCTCCAGTGCATGGGTAAAGTTGCCGGTGTACACCAGGTCGTTCCACTCGGGGATCAGGTTGTGGAGGGGACAGCCGGACACCATACCGTTCAGTACCGCCCCCGACTGACAGAAGGGCACGCCGCACTCCATGCACCGGGCGCCCTGCCGCCGCCGGTCGTCCCGGCCCAGCCGGGGGTGAAACTCGTTGTAGTGCTTGATGCGCTCCAGAGGGGTCTCAGAGGGATTCCCCCTGCGCTGATATTCCATAAATCCTGTGGGTTTTCCCATGGTTATTCCCCCTTCTGGTGGGTATTGACATAGAAGGCCTCTACCTGGGCCTCCTCCCGGCTCATGCCCTTCTCCTCATACTGGGCGATGGTGCGCAGCATCCGGTCGTAGTCGTGGGGCAGGATCTTCTTGAACAGAGGCAGATAATCCTCAAAGTGAGTCAAAATACAGCTTGCCTTGGCCGAGCCGGTGGCGTCGGCGTGGGCCTGGATCAGTTCCCGCAGTTCGGCGGCGTCGTGCTTCTCCGTGACCGGCTCCATGGATACCAGAGCCTTGTTGAGCCGCAGGTACAGGTCCCGGTGCTCATCCAGCACATAGGCCACGCCGCCGCTCATACCGGCGGCAAAGTTCTTGCCGGTGGGGCCCAGGACCACCACCCGGCCGCCGGTCATATACTCGCAGCCGTGGTCGCCCACGCCCTCCACCACGGCGGTGGCGCCCGAGTTGCGGACACAGAAACGCTCGCCCGCCACGCCGTTCAGGTAGGCCTGGCCGCTGGTGGCGCCGTAGAGGGCTACGTTGCCTACCAGGATGTTTTTCGCGGGATCAAAGGTGCTGTCCTTGGGGGGATAGACCACCAGACGGCCGCCGGAGAGGCCCTTGCCCAGGTAGTCGTTGGCGTCGCCCTCCAGCTCCAGAGTCAGGCCCTTGGGCAGGAAAGCGCCGAAGGACTGGCCGCCGCCGCCGGTGCACTTGACCGTAAAGGTGCCGCCGGGCAGGCTGTCGCCGTGGAGACGGGTAATGTCGGAGCCCAGAATGGTGCCCACCGCCCGGTCGGTGGAGGAGACCGCCACCTCCAGGCGCTTGGGAGCGCCCTGAGCCAGTGCGCTGCCCAGCTTGCGCTCCAGCACCTTCAGGTCCACGGTGTCCTCCAGATGGAAGTCGTAGACGTCGGCGGGATCGAAATGGGCCTTCTCCGCACCCACATAGGGGTTGTCCAGAATGGCGGACAGGTCTACCGTGGCGGCCCGGTCATTGACTGCCGGGGTGCGGACGGCCAGAAGGTCGGTGCGGCCCACCAGCTCCTCCACGGTGTGCACACCCAGCTTGGCCATATGCTCCCGCAGTTCCTGGGCGATGAAGCGCATAAAGTTGACCACATATTCCGGCTTGCCGGCAAAGCGCTTACGCAGCTCAGGGTTTTGGGTGGCAACGCCTACAGGGCAGGTGTCCAGATTGCACACCCGCATCATGACGCAGCCCATGGTCACCAGGGGAGCGGTGGCAAAGCCGAACTCCTCGGCGCCCAGCATACAGGCAATGGCCACATCCCGGCCACTCATCAGCTTGCCGTCGGTTTCCACCACCACCCGGGACCGCAGGCCGTTCTGGATCAGAGTCTGATGGGTTTCCGCCAGGCCCAGCTCCCAGGGCAGACCGGCGTTGTGAATGGAGGTGCGGGGGGCGGCGCCGGTGCCGCCGTCATAGCCAGATACCAGTACCACCTGGGCGCCGGCCTTGGCCACGCCAGCGGCGATGGTGCCCACGCCTGCCTCGCTGACCAGCTTCACCGAGATGCGGGCCTGACGGTTGGCGCACTTCAGGTCGTAGATCAGCTGGGCCAGGTCCTCAATGGAGTAGATGTCGTGGTGGGGCGGGGGAGAAATCAGGGTGACGCCGGGGGTGGAGTGACGGCACCGGGCAATCCAGGGATATACCTTACCTGCAGGCAGATGGCCGCCCTCACCGGGCTTGGCGCCCTGCGCCATCTTGATCTGGATCTCCTTGGCGGATACCAGATATTCACTGGTGACGCCGAATCGGCCGGAAGCCACCTGCTTGATGGCGGAGTTGCGGGCGGGATCTTTCAGCCGGTCGGGCTCCTCGCCGCCCTCGCCGGAGTTGGATTTGCCCCCCAGCAGATTCATGGCCTGGGCCAGACACTCGTGGGCCTCCCGGGAGATGGAGCCGTAGCTCATGGCGCCGGTCTTGAAGCGCTTGACAATGGAGTCCACGCTCTCTACCTGGTCCAGAGGCAGGGGAGTGTCGGCGTATTTCATGTCCAGCAGGCCGCGGAGGGTGTGGGGACTGGTTTCGTCGTCCACCTGGGCGGTGTATTGCTTGAACAGATCGTAGTCCCCCCGGCGGGTGGCCTGCTGGAGCAGGTGGATGGTCTGGGGATTGTACATATGGTCCTCACCGCCGGACCGGGCCTTGTGGGCGCCCAGAGAGTCCAGGGTAGGATCGGCCCCCAGCCCCAGCGGGTCATAGGCCTTGGAGTGGTTGCGGTCCACCATGGCGGCGATCTCGGTCAGGCCGATGCCGCCCACCCGGGAGACGGTATTGGTGAAGTATTTGTCAATGACCGTCTTGTTGATGCCGATGGCCTCAAAGATCTGGGCGGATTGATAGGACTGGAGGGTGGAAATGCCCATCTTGGAGGCGATCTTTACGATGCCGTGGAGAATGGCGGCGTTGTAGTCGGCCACGGCGGTGTGGTAGTCCTTGTCCAGCAGACCCTCCTCGATGAGCTCCACGATGGTCTCCTCAGCCAGGTAGGGGTTGATGGCACGGGCGCCGTAACCCAGCAGGGTGGCGAAGTGGTGGACATCCCGGGGCTCGGCGGATTCCAGCAGGATGGAGACGGCGGTGCGCTTCTTGGTGCGGATCAGGTGCTGCTCCATGGCGGATACTGCCAGCAGGGAGGGGATGGCCACATGGTTCTCATCCACACCCCGGTCGGAGAGAATAATGATGTTGGCGCCCTTTCGCCAGGCGCGGTCCACTGCCAGCGCCAGATGGTCCAGGGCCCGGTCCAAGGGGGTGTTCTTATAGTAGAGAATGGACACCGTTTCCACCTGGAAGCCAGGCTGGTTCATGGCCTTGATTTTCATCATGTCGGTGGAGGTGAGGATGGGGTTGTGGATCTGAAGCACCCGGCAGTTGTCCGCCGTTTCAGAGAGCAGATTGCCGTCGTCGCCCACATAGACAGTGGTGTCGGTGACGATCTCCTCACGAATGGCGTCGATAGGCGGGTTGGTCACCTGGGCAAAGAGCTGCTTGAAGTAGCTGAACAGGGGCTGATCCTTGTGGTCCAGCACGGCCAGAGGAATGTCGGTGCCCATGGCGGCAGTAGGCTCGGCACCGGTGCGGGCCATGGGGAGGATGGTGTTGCGCACATCCTCATAGGTGTAGCCAAAGGCCTTCTGGAGGCGGTGAAGCCCCTCTCTGGTGTGGCGCTCTACCCGGCGGTTGGGAATGGGCAGATCCTTTAAATGAAGCAGGTTGCGGTCCAGCCACTCGCCGTAGGGCTGCCGGGCGGCATAGGATTCCTTCAGCTCGTCGTCGCCGATGATGCGGCCCTGGGTGGTGTCCACCAGCAGCATCCGCCCGGGCTGGAGCCGGGATTTCTCCACGATCTGCTCCGCCGGGATATCCAGTACGCCCACCTCGGAGGAGAGGATGAGCCGCCCGTCCCGGGTGACATAATACCGGGAAGGCCGCAGGCCGTTGCGGTCCAGCACCGCCCCTACCACGTCGCCGTCGGAGAAGAGGATGGAAGCCGGGCCATCCCAGGGCTCCATCAGGGTGGCGTAATATTGGTACAGATCCCGCTTGGACCGGGAGATGGCCTTGTCCTCCATCCAGGGCTCCGGGATACAGGCCATAACGGCCAGAGGCAGGTCCATGCCCGCCATCATGAGGAATTCCAGGGTGTTGTCCAGCATGGCGGAGTCGGAGCCGTTTACATTGACTACCGGCAGCACCTTGTCCATCTGATCATCCAGCAGGGGAGAGGACATAGTCTCCTCCCGGGCCAGCATCCGGTCCACGTTGCCGCGAATGGTGTTGATTTCGCCGTTGTGGGCCATGAGCCGGTTGGGGTGGGCCCGCTCCCAGGAGGGATTGGTGTTGGTGGAGAATCGGGAGTGAACCAGGGCAATGGCGGACTGGTAGTCCTTGCTCTGCAGGTCGGGATAGAACTTCCGCAGCTGGTCCACCAGGAACATTCCTTTATAAACAATGGTGCGGCTGGACAGGGAGGGCACATAGGTGTTGTCGTTGGACTGCTCAAACACCCGGCGGGCGATATAGAGCTTCCGGTCGAAAGGCAGGCCCTGTTCAGTGTCTGTCGGGCGGGCCACAAAGGCCTGCTGGATGACAGGCATCTTGTCCCGGGCCTTTTGCCCCAGGATCTCGGGGCACACCGGTACGTCCCGCCAGCCCAGGAAGGTGAGGCCCTCCTTCTCGGCGATGACCTCGAACATCTTTCTGGCCTGCCCCCGCTTCAGGGTATCCTGGGGGAAGAAAAACATACCAACGCCGTAATCCCGGGGTCCGGGCAGCTGGATGCCTGCCGCCTGGGCAGCCTTGGAGAAAAAGCGGTGGGAGATCTGGACCAAAATACCCACGCCGTCGCCGGTCTTGCCCTCGGCGTCCTTGCCGGCGCGGTGTTCCAGCTTCTCCACAATTTTCAGTGCGTCGTCCACTGTCTGGTGGCTGGGTTTGCCCTGGATGTCCACCACGGCCCCAATACCGCAGCTGTCGTGTTCAAAGGCGGGGTGATAGAGTCCCCGGGGCGGATAGCCTTCTGTTTTCATGGTTCATTCCCCTTTCCGGGTGAGTTTGGGCAGTGGGACGGTAGTAAAAAACGGCGGCAGTACGTCCCCGACTGCCGCCGTGAGACTGCATTGTCTCGTCCTGTTTAGTTTGCCCTATTCTGCGCTGTCCAGTACCATTTGGGCAGTCTGAAGCAATTTTGTACCGTTGTCCATACTGGACTTCTGCAAAAAGCGGTGGGCCTGCTCTTCTGTCATGCCGTTGCGGTCCATCAGCAGGGCCTTGGCCTGCTGAATGACTTCCAGCTCCTCCGGGGAGCGGCGGGGCCGCAGGGCCCGCTCCAGCCGCCGCCCCATCTGGAGAAGCATCCGCACCGATGCGGTCAGGTCCCCTTTGGATACCGGGGCGGGCAGCTGGAAGAGATCGTCGTTCTGCAGCAGGTCCAGCAGGTTCTGGGAGGCCAGAACCAGGACGGCACAGGAGGAGGGCAGATCGCCTGCCAGAGCCTCCACGCTCTGGTCGGCCAGCTTGAAGCCGCAGATCACTGCAGTGATGTGGAGTTTATTTGCCGTGCGGCGGACCTGGTCGGCAGTCTTGCAGAGAATACAGGAGGCCGTGCCTGAGGTCTCCAGGATCTCCTTGATGCGGCTTGCGCTTTTGGTATTTTCAAAGGCAACGATCACCTGTTCCATGGATCATCACTCCCAACTGTGAGGAGGGTGTTGCTGAGAAATCAATAGTTGATGATGTACTTCTCCCGCTCCCAGGAGGATACACGGGTGCGGTACTCATCCCATTCGGCTTCCTTGCCGGCCAGATAGTTGCTGGTAATGTGCTCGCCCAGAGTGTCCATAATGAGGGAGTCGGCTTTCATAGCCTGGATGGCCTCCTCCAGGGAGCCGGGCAGGGAGTCGATGCCGTGGGCCTCGCGGGTGGCCTGATCCATCACAAAGATGTTCTCGGTGACCTCCGCCGGGGGAACCATGCCCTTCTCGATGCCGTCCAGACCGGCGGCCAGGCAGACGGCCAGTTCCAGGTAGGGGTTGCAGGCCGGGTCGGGGGAGCGGAGCTCCACACGAGTGGACTGGCCGCGGGAGGCGGGGATGCGGATGAGGGCGGAGCGGTTGGAGGCGGACCAGGCCAGGTAGCAGGGGGCCTCATAGCCGGGCACCAGACGCTTGTAGGAGTTGACCAGCGGGTTGGTCACGGCGGCCATGCCCTTCACGTGGGCCAGCAGACCGGCGATGAAGGAGTAGGCTTCCTTGGACAGGCCCCGCTCGTCACTGGGATCGTAGAATGCGTTCTTGCCGCCCCGGAACAGGGACATATTGGTGTGCATTCCAGAGCCGTTGATGCCGAAGATGGGCTTTGGCATAAAGGTGGCGTGAAGGCCGTTCTTCTGAGCCAGGGTCTTGACCGCCAGCTTGAAGGTCATGATGTTGTCGGCAGCGTGAAGGGCTTCCTCGTACTTGAAGTCGATCTCGTGCTGACCTGCGGCCACTTCGTGGTGGCTGGCCTCGATCTCGAAGCCCATCTGCTCCAAGGCCATACAGATCTCCCGGCGGGTGCCCTCGCCGTGGTCCAGGGGGCCCAGGTCGAAGTAGCCCGCCTCGTCGTTGGTCTTGGTGGTGGGACGGCCCTCGTCGTCGGTCTGGAACAGGAAGAACTCGGCCTCGGGGCCTACGTTGAAGGCATCGTAGCCCATATCCTTGGCCCGCTGGAGGACCCGCTTCAGGGTGCCTCGGGGGTCGCCCACAAAGGGGGTGCCGTCGGGGTTGTGGACGTCGCAGATCAGACGGGCCACCTTGCCGTGGCTGGGCCGCCAGGGGAAAACCACGAAGGAGTTCAGATCAGGATAGAGATACTGGTCAGACTCGTCGATACGGACGAAACCCTCGATGGAGGAACCGTCGAACATGATTTGATTGTTGACCGCCTTCTCAATCTGGGAGGCGGTGATGGCCACATTCTTCAGCTGACCAAAGATGTCGGTGAACTGGAGGCGGATAAACTCAATATCCTCCTCATGGACGATGCGGATGATATCTTCCTTGGTGTACGACATTGCAGGTATCTCCTTTCCTTCTTTCATATTGAAAGAAAAAGAAGAAGGCGCTCCCACCCTGGCCGGGTTGGAACGCCTTCGTTCTCAACTGATGGTGTAAGTATAGTGTGGACAGCTGTTTTTGTCAATAGGAAATTAACGGAATAGACGAATTTAGGAAAGATAACTGTAAAACAAATGCTTTTGTGAGCTAAATTTTATGCAACTAGTGACATAAGGACTTGCACAAATGGGACGTTAAGCTTGCCGATGGCGATGAGCGGCAGCGGCCACAAAGCTGTGGAACAGGGGATGAGGACGATTGGGGCGGCTCTTAAACTCCGGATGGTACTGCACGCCCACATAGAAGGGGCTGTGGGGCAGTTCCACCGCCTCTACCAGCCGGCCGTCGGGGGAAAGACCGCTGAGTATCAGCCCGGCCTCAGTGAGGATCTCCCGGAACTGGTTATTGAATTCATAGCGGTGGCGGTGCCGTTCCTGGGTCAGGGGTGCGCCGTAGCAGCGGGCCAGCATGGTACCGGGCTGGACGGCGCAGGGATAGGCCCCAAGCCGCAGGGTGCCGCCCTTGTCAATCTCGTCGCTCTGGCCGGGCATAAAGTCAATGACCTTGTGGGGGCATTCGGGTTCAAACTCACCGGAGTGGGCGTCTGTCAGCCCGGCCACATGGCGGGCAAACTCGATGACCGCCACCTGCATCCCCAGACAGATACCCAGATAGGGGACCTGGTGTTCCCGGGCGTACCGGGCGGCCAGGATCATGCCCTCGATGCCCCGGGCGCCAAAGCCGCCGGGCACCAGAATGCCGTCCAGATCCTCCAGTACCTGGGTGTAATTTTCTTCGGTGACGGTCTCCGAGTCGATCCAGCGAATGTCGATCCTGGAGCCCAGGGGATATCCGGCGTGGCGGAGAGCCTCGGCTACTGACAGATAGGCATCGTGGAGCTGTACATATTTGCCAACCAGGCCAATGGTGACAGTGGAGCGCAGACCTTTGATTTGTTCCACCAGGGCGGTCCACTCGGCCAGGTCGGGTGTGGGGGCTTCCAGTCCCAGCTCCCGACACACCACAGAGGAAAAACCAGCGGCCTCCAGCATCAGAGGAGCCTCATAGAGGGTGGGAAGAGTGACATTCTCAATGACGCAGTCCGGCTTCACGTTGCAGAACCCGGCAATCTTTTCAAAAATGCTGCGGTCAGTAATAGGCTCGTCGCACCGCAGCACGATGAGATCCGGAGAGATGCCCATGCCCTGCAATTCTTTGACCGAGTGCTGGGTGGGCTTGGACTTGTGCTCACCGGAGGCCTTCAGATAGGGAACCAGGGTTACATGGATGTAGAGGGCGTTGCCCTGTCCCACCTCTCGGCCTACCTGACGAATGGCCTCCAAAAAGGGCTGGCTCTCCATATCGCCGGTGGTGCCGCCGATCTCGGTGATTACTACATCCGCGTTTGTTTTCCTGCCTACAGCGTAGATAAAACGCTTGATTTCGTCGGTGATGTGGGGGATGACCTGCACCGTCTTGCCCAGATACTCTCCCCGGCGCTCTTTGGCGATGACGTTGGAGTATACCCGGCCGGTGGTCAGGTTGGAGAACTGATTCAGATCCTCGTCAATGAAACGCTCATAGTGGCCCAGGTCCAGGTCGGTCTCCGCCCCATCCTCGGTTACAAAGACCTCGCCGTGCTGATAGGGGCTCATGGTGCCCGGGTCCACGTTGATGTACGGGTCCAGTTTCTGAGCTGCTACCTTCAGGCCCCGGGCCTTCAGCAGCCGACCCAGGGAAGCGGCCGTAATTCCCTTGCCCAAACCGGAAACCACGCCGCCGGTCACAAAAATATACTTTGTCATCCAATCCCCTCCTGACAATAAAAAAGCGAGGGCGTCCATCAAAGGAGGCAGTACGGCCTCATTTCATGGAACGCCCTCGTTCACGGCGGATACTTTACCACCACAGGGACGGTTTGTCAAGATTTTGGGCGGGATTTGAAAAGCAGCGCCCCTAGCAGGCCGAAAAGCACCGCAGCGGTGATCCCGCCTGCCGCGGCAGTAATGCCGCCGGGCAGAATGCCCAGTGCGCCTTTTTCTGCCACTGCCTCCGCCACACCCTTGGACAGCAGATAGCCGAAGCCGGTGAGGGGCACGGTGGCCCCAGCTCCGCCCCACTCCACCAGCCAGGGGTAGATTCCCAGGCCCCCCAGGATCACCCCGGCCACCACATAGGAGACCAGGATGCGGGCGGGGGTGAGGGAGGTCTTGTCAATGAGAATCTGCCCGATGAGGCAGAGGGTCCCGCCGCAGAGAAAGACTCGGGCATAGGTCCAGAAAATCTCCATGGATATACCTCACTTTCTGATGTCCAGCGCCACCGCATGGCAGATGGCGGGGATACTCTCCCCCTGCTGGGAGGAGGTGGGGGAGAGGAGAGCGCCGGTGCCGCAGAACAGGATACGTTTCCAGCGGCCTCCTGCCATACCGTTAAGGAGCATCCCTGCCAGCACCACTGCCGAGCAGCCGCAGCCGGAGCCACCGCAGTGGACGTCCTGCCCCTCCAGATCGTAGATCAGAGTACCGCAGTCATTGAAGTTTTTCAGGTCCATGCCGTCCCGGTGGAACCAGTCGGCCACAATGTCCCGGCCCAGCTGCCCCAAATCTCCTGTGACGATCAGATCGTAGTCGGAGGGCTTGCGGCCCGTGTCCTGAAAATGGGCTGAGAGCGTGGAATAGGCGGCGGGCGCCATAGCTGCTCCCATATTGGCTGCATCCTTGATGCCCTTGTCCACCACTTTGCCGGTGGTGACGTGGGTGATATAGGGGCCAGGCCCCTGGTCGGCCAGAATGACGCAGCCCGACCCGGTCACCGTCCACTGGGCGGTAGGAGTGCGCTGGCCTCCATATTCCAGGGGGGAGCGGTACTGCCGCTCGGCGGAGCAGAAGTGGGAGGAGGTCATGGCCGCGATCTTTGTGCCGTATCCCCCGTCCAGCAGCATGGAGGCCAGGGACAGACTCTCCGCCATGGTGGAGCAGGCCCCGTACAGCCCCAAGAAGGGCACATCCTGTCCCCGGACGGCAAAGCCGGAGCCGATACACTGGTTGAGCAGATCTCCCGCCAGCAGGTAGTCCAGACCGGATACACTGAGGCCGGCCTTGCTGAGGGCGGCGGCCAGGGCCAGCTTCTGCATGGCACTCTCCGCCTTTTCCCAGCTCCGTTCTCCAAAGGAATCGTCCTGACTGATGTGATCGAAGGTGGCGGCCAGAGGACCTTCCCCTTCTTTTTTGCCCACCACGGCGGCGCTGCCGATGACCGAAGGCGGGTCCTGCAGGGCCACGGTCTGCCGGCCCAGTTTTTTGTTTGCCATATCCTCACCTCTGTTTGCTTGGGCGGCTGTCCGCCTGACAAATACTATTTTGAACGAAAAGTACGCAAAATATGACTCTGGATTTTGTAGGCGGACTGGCTGGTCAATCCGTCCTGTTTGCGTTATAATGTAACATATATATTGCCGGGTCACCGGCACAACCGGCCTTACGGGCCGAACGGGAGGTCCGCTATGGAAGAACAATCCAAACGTACCCTGGCCTATCTGTGCCCTTCCTGCCACCAGAGTGTAGCGGTGGAGCGTACGGTGTTTCAACTGGCGGCGTCCGCCAATGAACTGCCCTGTCCCTGCGGCAAGTCTGCCCTTCGGGTGGAGATGATGGGGGATCGGGTGAGATTGACGGTGCCCTGCCTCTCCTGCGGCCGGGACCACACCGTGACCTGCTCCACCCAGGCGTTCTTACACCAGAAGGTGCTGGCCTTTTCCTGCGCCCAGTCCGGCCTGGACTGCTGCTATGTGGGTGAAGAAGGTCCGGTATTTGCTGCCCTCCAGCGGCTGGAGGCCGCCGCCGATAAGCTGGAGCGGGCGGAAGGGGAGGAGAAAGGCGCCTTTTTGGACGAGCTGGTGATGCACGAGGTGCTCTCCGAGCTGAAGGAGATTGCCCAGCGGGACGGTATTTCCTGCACCTGCGGGTCCCACCGCTGGAAGCTCCAGGTCAACTACAGCTCCATTGATCTCTTCTGTGCCGACTGCGGAGCTGCCATGCGTATCCCGGCGGCTACCGACAATGACATTGACGACATCTGCTGCAAGACAAAGCTGGTCATCCGTGGTAAAAAGGAGGGGTGAGCGGTGTATTTTGAGGGTGGCTACCCCATTGATTCCCGGGATGTAGACCCCTGGAACCACTGTAAGCCATCCGGCCTGATGGGCATTTTGCAGGAGGCGGCGGTGGCCGCGGCCTGCGAGCTCCATGCCTCCCGGCCGGAGATGATGGAAAAGTACAATCTGTTTTGGATGCTGGCCCGGATGTGGTACCGGCTGGACCGGCCACTGAAGTGGAATGAGACCCTCAGCATCCGCACCTGGCACCGGGGCGGCAGCGGCGCCTCCAGCTACCGGGATTTTGACCTGTTTGTGGACGGTAAGCCGGTAGGTGAAGCGGTCTCCGTGTGGGTGCTGGCTGATGCGGATACCCACCGCCTGGCCCGTATGAGCAAGATTGAGGAGTTCCAGGGTACCGATGGCGGTGTGCTCTGCAAGGACAAGACCCTCTCCCGGTTCAAATTGCCCCAGGAAATGGCGGCGGCGGATCATCGGGCTATGCACTACAGCGATACCGACATCAACGGGCATGTGAACAATGTTCGCTATGCCGACTTCATCTGCGATGCCATCCGAATGGATCAGCTGGGGCAGGATTTTTACGTCTCTGCCCTCCAGGTGGACTATCTGGCGGAGTGTATGGCGGGTGAGACCATAACCCTCTTTACCGGGGAGCAGGATGGCCTGCGATATGTCCGGGGCGCTGATACGGCTGGAAAAAGCCGTTTTGAAGGTGCGGTTACCCTGACGCCACTTGACAGAGCGTCTGCAATCAAGTAGAATAGGTAAAATTTTATAAAAAGAAAAAGGAGATGCACTATGGTCAACACTGACGAGCACCAGAAGTTTCTGAAGCAGGGCCTTACCTTTGACGACGTGCTGCTCATCCCCGCGGAGAGCGACGTTCTGCCTGCGGACATCGACCTGCACACCAGACTCACCCGCAAAATCAAACTGAATGTGCCCCTGATGAGCGCTGCCATGGACACGGTGACCGAGTACCGCATGGCCATCGCCATTGCCCGTGAAGGCGGCATCGGCATCATCCACAAGAATATGTCCATCGGCGCTCAGGCTGAGCAGGTGGACATGGTCAAGCGCAGTGAGAACGGCGTTATCACCAACCCCTTCTGGCTGGCTCCCGGCCATACGCTGGCCGAGGCCGACGCCCTGATGGCCAAGTACCGGATCTCCGGCGTGCCCATCTGCAAGGACGGCAAGCTCATCGGTATCATCACCAACCGGGACATGAAGTTTGAGACCGACATGAGCCAGCTGGTGGACAACGTCATGACCAAGGACAACCTGGTCACCGCCAAGGAGGGCGTCACCCTGGAGGAGGCCAAGGAGATCCTCCGCAAGCACAAGATTGAGAAGCTGCCCATCGTGGACGACGAGTACCGCCTGAAGGGCCTCATCACCATCAAGGACATTGAGAAGGCCACCGTGTATCCCAACTCCGCCCGCGATGACAAGGGCCGCCTGCTGGTGGGCGCCGCCATTGGCGTCACCTCCGACGTGCTGGACCGGGTGCGCGCTCTGGTGGATGCCGGCGCCGACGTGCTGTGCCTGGATTCCGCCCACGGCCACTCCCACAATATTCTGGACTGTGTCCGCCGCATCAAGGCCGTCTACCCCGACGTGCAGCTGATTGCCGGCAATGTGGCTACCGCCGAGGGTACCCGCGCCCTCATCGAGGCTGGCGCCGACTGCGTGAAGATCGGTATCGGCCCCGGTTCTATCTGTACCACCCGCGTGGTGGCCGGTATCGGCGTGCCCCAGATTACCGCTGTTTATGACGCTGCCCGTGTGGCCGCTGAGTACGACATTCCCATCATCGCCGACGGCGGCGTGAAGTACTCTGGTGATATCGCCAAGGCTCTGGCCGCCGGTGCCAACGTGGTCATGCTGGGCTCCCTGCTGGCCGGCTGTGAGGAGTCCCCCGGGGACACCGAGGTCTATCAGGGCCGTCAGTTCAAGGTCTACCGCGGCATGGGCTCTCTGGGCGCCATGGCCTGCGGCTCCAAGGACCGTTACTTCCAGCAGAACAACAAGAAGCTGGTGCCCGAAGGCGTGGAAGGCCGCGTACCCTACAAGGGACTGACCGGCGACACCATCTACCAGCTCACCGGCGGCCTGCGGGCCGGCATGGGCTACACCGGCTGCCACAACATCGAGGAGCTGCACACCAAGGCTCAGTTCATGCAGATCACCGCTGCCGGTCTGAAGGAGTCCCATCCCCACGATATCTATATCACCAAGGAAGCTCCCAACTATACCGTCAATCCCCAGTAAGGTATGGAGCGTATCACCGAAAAGGATTCTTCCGGTCGCTGGAGCATCCCGTCGGAGCAGAGCGAAGCTGCCGTTGCCCGTCTGGCCGCCTTTGAAAATGCCTATGAGCGCCTGATCGCCCGCCAGAGCGAGATTGCCGCCAAAATGGAGGCATTGAAGGCCCAGGGGAAGCAAAAGACGGCTCAGTTCCGGGAGTTGTTTGGGGAAAAGCTCATGAATCAGAATACCCTGGCGCTGTGGGAGACTTACGGCGTTCGGTAAAGCACCAAAAAGGGACTGCCGCTTTTTTTGCGGCAGTCCCTTTTTGTATGCAACGCATAGCGCGGTGGGCGAGCTGAGAAGCGTTGCTGCGGTTGGCCGTGGGTCGGAGACTATCTGCCCGGGTAGAGGTGCTGATGTGAAATCAAGGCAGCCGTACGGCTGCCCCGGTTCATCTGAAGCAGCAATTGTTTGATCCTGTATTTGGATAAATATAGAAAAATAATCCTTTTATTACGGCTGCCTTGGGTGAAATAGGTATTTTCTGACAAAAACAAGCGAAATTTTTTGATTTTTTATGTAACTTTTCTTGACTTTTGCCGTGCACAAAGGTATACACTGCGTCTGTGCACATCAAAAGCAATCTTCCCGGGAAAGACCATCAGGAAATAGGAGGAATTAATATGAAAAAAAGGAGCACATCCTTTCTGAGCGTATTCCTGATCCTGGCATTTGTTCTCGGAATTCCGGTTGCACTGGCGGCTAATATGCCCCACTCCATAGAAAAGAGCACCACAAATATTGTGATTGATGGCCGTCAAGCATCTGTTGATGGGTACAACGTTGACAACGGCAACAATTATGTTAATCTCCGGGATATAGCTCAGAGCCTGGATGTTTCCGTGGCTTGGGATGCCAGCACTGATACTGCTACCCTGGATACCTCCGCACATTATAAAAGTGACCCTACTTCTCTGATTACGGGAAATTGGGCACCCGAAACCAGAGCGCGCCTGGAGACGCTGATTCAGGAGAACGCCAATCAGAATCGGTATGCCTGCTTTGATTTTGATAATACTTCCAGCATATATGACATCGGAAACGCCCTTTTCGCCTATCAGATTCTGAATCTGCGTTTTGCTATGGAACCGGATGTCTTTGCAGATGTTCTGGATACCGGCCTGCCGGATCTGACCTGCGAGGTGGGCAAGAACCTGGACGGCGAGCCTGTGACCTGTGCGCAGCTTATTGAGGATCTGAGTGCTGACTATGCGTTTATCTACAGCCAGTACGAGGGCTTTGACGGTGACCGCACCCTGACTGATATCCGTGCTACCCGGGAGTATCAGGATTTTGCTGCCAAGCTGCGCTGGATGTATGACGCAGTGGGAAATACCTTTGATGTATCTGTTGCCTATCCGTGGTCCATCTATATGCTCAGCGGAATGACACCCGATCAGGTGTATGACCTGGCCGTGGAATCCAATGCTTACTGGTCTTCCTATGGCCGGTACGGCGAGGATGTCTGGACTTCTCCTACCGATATGGAGACCAGCGCCGGAGCCGTGTCTGTTACTCTGGATACTGGCATCAGTTTCCCTGACGAGCTTGTGGATCTGTATCAGACTCTGCAGGCCAACGGGATCGATGTCTATATCATCTCCGCTTCCCCCTATGACCTGATTCGTGCTGCCAGCGATGAATATGGCTATGGCGTACCTGCCGATCACATTTTTGCCATGCGTCTCAAGCAGGATGATCAGGGGCGGTACATCAACGAATACGATTATGACTGGGGCGGCACCGGGAAATATGCGCAGAGCTATGGTCCCGGCAAGAGCCAGATCATCACCAACTATATCGCGCCCAACTACGGCGGACAGGGTCCCCTCCTTGTCTGCGGTGACAGCACCGGCGATGTAAACATGATGAATGACTGGATGGAATGCGGCGATACGCAGCTGGGCCTGATTTTTAACCGCTACGCCAAACCCGCCAGTGACTATACCCTCTGGTCCAACTCTGCTGAGGCAGTGGAGTCCATGGGTGATATGGATTCCCGCTTTGTCCTCCAGGGCCGGGACGAAAACACCGGTGAACTGCGTCCCTTCGAGTCCACCATTCTCCAGGGTACCCAGGAGAGCGTCCTGCTCCGCCCTGAGAACTGATCAAACCGATACAAAGGCCCCCTGTATAGGCAAGACCTATACAGGGGGCACTGTTTTGAAGAAAGAGATCCATTATTTGGATATTGTGTGCGGCGGAGTTTTCCGCCCCCTGCCTCAGGCGGGAGTCGTTTCCTCCGCGGGGGATAGAAAAAGGCTTTGGATGGTCCATTGTGCCGGAGCAGCAAATATGCTATAATCTCACCACTGACCAAAAAGGAGGGAGTACCATGCTCAAGATGCTGCTGGGCCGGGCGGGCACCGGCAAGACCTACGCCATGCTCACCGCCATGGGAGCGGCTAACCGACCCCAGGTTCTCATCGTGCCCGAGCAGCACTCCCACGACATGGAGCGGCAGCTGTGCACCATTGGCGGAAACGCGGTTTCTCTCCACGCCGAGGTGCTCTCCTTCACACGGCTTGCTAACCGGGTGTTCTCCGCCCATGGCGGTCTGGCGGCCCCCACTCTGGATCAGGGAGGCCGGCTGCTGCTGCTGTATACCGCACTCAAGTCGGTGGCCGATCAGCTCAAAGTGTACCAGCGACCCTCCCGCAAGCCCGCCTTTCTCAGCAGTCTGCTGGCCACGGTGGACGAATTGAAAAGCTGCTGCATCAGCCCCGAACAGCTGTGGGAGGCAGGCAGCGACATCGGAGGCGGGGAGGGGGACAAGCTCACCGACCTCTCCCTCATCTTTGGTGCCTATGAGACCTTGACTGCCCAACGGTGGGCTGATCCCCGGGACAAGCTGACCCGGCTGGCCGAGCTGCTGGCCCGGACCAAGTGGGCGGCGGGCAAGGACTTCTATGTGGATGCCTTCACCGACTTCACCCCCCAGGAGCGGCAGGTGCTTTCCGCCCTGCTGGATAAGGGTGCCTCGGTGACGGTGGCCCTGACCTGCGATCAGCTGGAGGAGAACGAGGGGGGGACCGGTATCTTTTCTCCTGCCCGTCGCACCGCCCGACAACTGCTGCGGCTGGCCAAGGACCGAGGCGTGCCTGCTCAGGTGGAGGTGCTGACGGGGGACCGGACCGGCCGGACAGCTGCCCTGGCCCACCTGGAAGGCAATCTGTTTGCTCCCCGACCTGTCCCTCTGGAGGAAGGTGGGGAGGAAATCAACCTCTTTACCGCCAACACCCCCTACTCCGAGGTGGAGTGGACGGCGGCGGAGATCCTGCGCCTGGTGCGGGAGGAGGGCTATCGCTTCCGGGACATCGCCGTGTGTGCCCGCAGCATGGAGGGGTATGGACCCACCATTGAAACGGTGTTTGCCCGCTACGGGGTACCGGTATTTCTCAGCCGCATGAGTGACATCCTGGAAAAGCCCATCCTAACCTTCATTACTGCGGCACTGGATACCGTATCCGGGGGCTACCGGTACGATGATCTCTTCCGATGCCTCAAAACCGGCCTCACTGATTTGAGTCAGGAGGATGTAGATCTGTTGGAAAACTATGCCCTGACCTGGGGTCTGGAGGGAAGTGCCTGGACCGGCAAAAAGGACTGGACCAACCACCCCAAGGGCTATGGGCGCAAATTCACCGAGGAGGATACCGCCCTGCTGGCCCGGCTCAACGGCCTGCGGCGGCAGGTGACCGCCCCTCTGGAGGAGCTGCGGAAGCAGCCGGACAAGACAGGAAAGGGCCAGGCCATGGCTCTCTACCGCCTGCTGGAGGCTATGGGGGTACCCGAGCGTCTGGCACAGCGGACCCAGGAACTGCAAGAGCGGGATCAGGCCGCCCTGGCGGAGGAGTACGCCCAGCTGTGGGACATTTTGTGCGGCGGTCTGGAACAGTGCGCCCAGATCCTGGGGGATACCCCCATGGAGCTGGAGGAGTTCTCCAGACTGTTCTCTCTGGTACTCTCTCAGTACGACGTGGGTTCCATCCCTGTGTCCCTGGACCGGGTGAACGCTGGCGAAATGCCCCGGCTGGCTCACAAGGGTTACCGTGCGGTGTTCCTGCTGGGGGTGGACGACGGGGCTATCCCGGCGGTGTCCCCCTCTCCCGGCCTGCTCAGCGACGATGACCGCAGCCTGCTGGCCTCCTATGGCCTGGAGCCTGCCCCACGGACAGGGGACAAGCTGTACCGGGAGATGACCATCGTCTATGAGACCTGCGCCCTGCCTCGGGAACGGTTTTATGTCAACTGGTCCGCCGCAGGGGCCCAGGGAGAAGAGCACCGCCCTGCCTTCCTGGTGTCAAGGCTGAAAGCCCTGCTGCCCCATCTGCGCCGGGTGGAAGAGGGAAGGCTGGACGGTTCCTTCCGCCTGGCGGCCCCACGGCCTGCGCTGGAGCTGGCTGGACGGTTCCCCCAGGCGGCGGCAGCCCTCACGGCTCTGCCGGAGTACGCTCCCCTGGTGGAGCGGATGACCTCTGCTGCCTGCCGGGAACGGGGGCGGCTGTCAAGACCGGCGGTGGATGTACTCTACGGGCGGCGGGTGCCCATGTCGGCCTCCCGAATGGACAAGTACAAGGCCTGCCACTTCTCCTACTTCATGCAGTACGGACTGAAGGCGGAGCCCCGGCGGGCCGCCGGGTTCCAGGCCCCTGAGTACGGCACCTTTATCCACTTTGTGCTGGAACACGTCCTCAAAGCCTGCCAGGAGCGGGGGGGCGTGAAGGAAGTGTCGCCCGAGGAACTGCGTGCCATTACCGATCAGGTGGTGGAGCAATATGTGCAGGAAGAGCTGGGGGGACTGGAGGGGGAGAGCCCCCGGTTCCAGTATCTGTTCCGCCGCCTTCGCAAGTCGGTGTACGCCGTGGTGGACAACGTGGCCCAGGAGCTGCGGGCCTCTCAGTTCCAGCCCATCTCTTTTGAATTGGGCTTCGGCAGCGGCAAAGATTTGCCTCCGGTGGAGCTGAATGTGGACGGGATCACCGTCAGTATCTCCGGCTTTGTGGACCGGGTGGACGGCTGGGTTCACGACGGACGGCTATACCTGCGAATTGTAGACTACAAGACGGGACGCAAGTCATTTGACTTGACAGATATTTGGCATGGAATGGGCCTTCAGATGCTGCTCTATCTTTTCACGCTGGAACGTGAGGGAAAAGACCTTTACAATCAAGATGTGACAGGGGCTGGCGTCCTTTACCTGCCCGCTAGAGACGCAGTGGTGGCGGGCAGCCGGGTCATGAGTGATGAGGCACGGCAGAAGAAGGTGGACACGGAGCTGCGCCGCAAGGGCGTGGTGCTGGACGACCCCGCCGTGGTGGCCGCTATGGAGGACCCGGAGGAGGGGCCCATCCGTTTCCTGCCTATCCGGGTAAATAAGAGCGGCCAGATCACCGGCGAGGCCTTGGTGTCCGCCCAACGGCTGGGCAAGCTGGCCCGGCACACCGACCATATCCTGCGGGAGATCGGTCAGGAACTGGCGGCAGGCAACATCAACGCCGACCCCTTTTGGCGGGGACCGGAGCACAATGCCTGCCAGTGGTGCGACTACGCTGCTGCCTGCCATTTTGAGGAGGGCAGGGGGAACGATAAAAAGCGGTGGTTGCCCACAGTCAAGAGCGAGGAGTTCTGGGCGGCTGTGGAACAAGAGTAAAATTGCCTCCAGTTTCGGACAGGCTATAGAAGGCCTGGTGTTTAAATCCAACCGAGCAAGCACAAAATCTCCTTAAGAGATAAGAGAAAGGAACTAAAACTCTATGGCGTTTTTTGGAAGCTTTTTGAGCAACACAAGCAACTTCCTCTACACCTATATTTTGATTGCTCTGCTTATCTTCGCGGGGCTCTACTTCACCATCCGTACCAAGGGCGTCCAGTTTCGCCTGTTCCCTGAGGCCATCCGTGTGCTGGGAGAGAAGAAAAAGGACGGCAAGGATATCTCGTCCTTCCAGGCCTTGATGATCTCCACCGCCTCCCGGGTGGGTACCGGCAACATCGCCGGTGTGGCCAACGCCATCATCGCCGCCACCCTCATCGGCGGCTACGGCGCGGTGTTCTGGATGTGGCTGCTGGCCCTCATCGGTGCCGCCTCCGCTTTCATTGAGAGCACTCTGGCCCAGTGCTACAAGGAGAAGCACGGGGAGAACTGGGTAGGCGGCCCGGCCTACTATATCCAGAAGGCGCTTGGCAGCCGGTTCTTCGGCGTGGTGTTCGCCGTGCTGCTCATCGCTTGCTTTGCCTACGGCTTCAATGCCCTCCAGGCCTATAACGCCGGTTCCGCCCTCCAGTATTATCTGCCCGACTACTCCAACAGCATCTGGCCCATGGTGGTGGGCGCGGTGCTGGCCATTCTCACCGGTGTGTGTATCTTTGGCGGCGTGCGCCGCATCAGTGCCATCACCTCCGGCATCGTGCCTGTGATGGCCGCCATCTATATCGCTTTGGGCCTCTTTATCACCATTAAGAACATCGGCCAGGTGCCCCACATGATCTCCCTGATCTTCTCCCAGGCCTTCGATCCCAAGGCCATGTTTGCCGGGATCGGCGCCTCCTGCATCATGCAGGGCATCAAGCGGGGCCTCTACTCCAACGAGGCCGGTATGGGCTCCGCCCCTAACGCCGCTGCTGCTGCCGATGTGTCCCATCCGGTGAAGCAGGGCCTGGTGCAGATGCTGTCCGTGTTCATCGACACCATTGTGATCTGCTCCACCACCGCCTTTATGCTGCTCCTGTCCGGGGTGCCCATTGACGCCTACAGCGAGGGCATGAACTTTGTCCAGGCGGCGGTCCACGCCCAAGTGGGTTCCTTTGGCCCCATCTTCATCACCGTTTCCATTTTCCTCTTTGCTTTCAGTTCCCTGGTGGGTAACTACTACTACACCGAGTCCAACTTTAAATTTATTCGTGACTCCAAGACCGGCCTGATCATCTTCCGGCTGACCTGCGTGGCGGCCATCTTCATCGGCGCCCAGATGAATTTCTCCATGGTGTGGGACCTGGCTGATGTGCTCATGGGTCTGATGGCACTGGTGAATCTGGTGGCCATTCTGCTGCTGGGCGGCAAGGCCCTGAAGGTGCTGAAAGATTATGTGAACCAGAAGAAGGCGGGCAAGAACCCGGTATACCGCTATGAGGAGGTGGGCGTCGGCGATGTTGGCGGGAACCGCGCACGAGACGTTCTCGTGCGACACGGCCGCGAGCCAATGGAAGGACCTGCGCGCGGACGGTGGCTGGTACAGCGTCTCGTTTTGGGACAGGAAGTCGATCAGCATGTTCATGGTGACCGACGGGAGATTCGCTCCCGATGCCGGCGCGAAGTCCACGCCCGGCCTGTTCGTCTCTGACACAGGAACCCCCGTTCTGTGCGCACGCCCTTGCGAATGTCCAATGCCAGTATACCATCAGTCGCGCGGTGGGGAAGGGATCCGCGCGCGCCGTTGCGGCGGCGCGCCGCGCGCGGGGTGCCCCTTCCGGGTGGCGGGGACGCCCGGGGGGCGGTTCCTTTCGATTGCGCCAATGCTTTGCTTGGCGGCGCTTTCTGTCTGCATCTCGTTCGCCGTTCGGACAGTTTGGTGATTTCCAGCGAAAAACTGTGTCGAAATCGCCGAAATCGCCGAAATGCGCGTTCGGGGGCGCCGAGGGGGCGTGTGCTACACTTGCTGCGTTTGCATAGGCTAAGTCGAACAGGGGGAGACTTACATGCAGTGCGAGCAAGCGGGCGGCCGGGCATCCCGCCACGGGCGCATTTCCCACGTTTCCGAAAGGGCGTTTCGGGAACAGCCGCGCCCCCGCGTGTTC
>NZ_CAJFGT010000009.1:0-50993 GCF_904377885.1 Flavonifractor sp. An112
CTGGAGCAGCCTGTGCCAGCGGTTCTCCCCCGCCCGGTTTGAGTTCCGCTTTGCTCTGCGTCTGGCGGTGGTTATGACCATCAGCACCACCGTCAGCTTCCTGTGGGAGTTTGAGCACACCTACTGGTTCCCTCTCCATGCCTTCCTGCTCCTCCAGCCCAGCTATGAGGAGAGCGCCCACCGGATGGTCACCCGCCCCGTGGGCACAGCCATCGGCTGTGTCATTGTCCATCTGGTGTATCCCTGGCTGCCCGGCCTACCAGGTATCTTTGTGTTCTCCCTCATTATGATCTCCCTGATGTACTGCTGTACCCCAGGCACCTGGGTCCATCCCATTTTCTCCACCTCCTTTGCTCTCACCATGGCCACTTTAACGGTACAGGAGACCGAAGCCATCGGCCTGCGGCTCATGTATCTGGGTATGGCAGTGGCGCTGGTGCTGGTGGTCAACACCTTCCTGCTGCCCAACCGGAAGGAACCCCAGTTCCGCCGGAACTTCCAGGAGCTCTACCGGCTCCAGGCCTACTACTGGGAGGTCATCCGCCGCAGCCTCCGCCAACCGGTGGACCCCGCCCTGTTCAGCGAGCTGCTCTCCCAGTTCCATATGGTCTATCATGAAGCTGCCCAGTACACCGACCATCAGGCCCCCGAGGAGGCCGAATACCACCGGAAACGGCTGGTGATCCTGTGGAATATGTTCTCCGAGCTGGAGCAGACAGAAGGCCTCATCCAGTCAGGGGCCGTCACTCCGGAGGAGCAGACCGCCCTGGACAGCGTAGCCGCCGCCCTTGGAGCCCGGATCTGTCCCCTCACCGATCTGAACGGCGTCCCGGTGGAGACGCTGCCCCAAGGGGAACTGTGCTATGTGGTCCGCCGTTATATGGAAAACGCCCAGACCCTGGCAAACGCATAACAACAGCCGCGCCGCAGAAACAATTTGCGGCGCGGCTGATTTTTTCGCACCACGCAATGAAAAGGGCCCGCCAAATACTCTAATAGGCAGAAAGGGGGGCGCCACCCTTGACCGAACAGGAATTTGCGACCCGTACCGAGGCACTTAAGGCCAGACTGTACCGCACCGCCTATCTCTATCTGGGCAGCGAGGCCTATGCCCTGGACGCGGTAGACGAGGCCATCTATCTGGGGCTGCTGCATCATAAGCGGCTGCGCCAGCCGGAACACTTCAATACCTGGCTCACCCGCATTCTCATCAACGCCTGCAACGCCGAGCTCCGACGCCGCAAGCGGGAGCTGGCGGTGGAGGAGCTGCCCGAGACCGCAGCGGAGACCTATGACAATCTGCCGCTAAAGGAGGCCATCCGCCGCCTGCCCCGGGATCTGCGGGCAGTCATCATCCTGCGCTACTTCCAGGGTCTCACCCTGGCGGAGACAGCGGAGGCCCTGGAGATCCCAATCGGCACCGTCTCCACTCGGCAGCGCAAAGCCCTGTCCCTGCTGAAACTGGAATTAAGCGAGGAGGCTTGAACCATGGACCGTATGGAAGAATACCGCCTGCTCCTGGATGAGCTGGAGCAGACGCCCCCCAATCTGGAATCCGCCCTGCCCCGGGCCAGGGCCAGACGTCGGCGCCGTCGGCTGAGCCGATGGGTGGCCGCCCCCGCCGGCAGCGTGGCCGCCATGTTTGCCGTCTTTGTGCTGCTGGTCAACCTGGTGACTCCCTTCGCCCTGGCCTGCTCCAACATCCCCATCCTGAAGGAGCTTACCGCCGCCGTGGCCTTTTCTCCCAGCCTGAAGGCCGCCATTGAGCACGAATATGTCCAGCGGGTGGTGCAGAGCCAGACCGACGGCGACGTGACCATGAAGGTGGAATATCTCATTGTGGACCAAAAGCAGGTCAACGTCTTTTTCTCCCTGAGCAGTGACCGCTATTCCCAGCTGGACGGCTCCGGGGATATCCGAATGGCCGACGGCCAGCAAGCCCATGCCAGCCTCTCCTTCCCCCAGACCCCCAGCGATCCGAAGGAGCTGCGACGGATCTCCATCGACTTTCAGGAGGAGGACGTACCCGATACCCTGATCCTGGACTATAAGGTGTGGGCGGCGGACGACACCGAAGCCTCTGTTCCGTCGGAAGATTCCGGCCTGTGGAACGATCCGCCCGCTGATCCCGATGCGGTGGCCAACTTCTCCTTCACCCTACAGTTCGACCCCAACTTTACCAGCCAGGGCAGTCAGATCACCCTGGACCAACCCTTTACCCTGGACGGCCAGCAGCTGAAAGTAGTGGGGCTGGAGATCTACCCCACCCACGTCCGGGTGGACCTCCAGGAGGACGAGGCCAACACCGTTCAAATCAACAGCCTGACCTGCTGGCTGGAGGACGACAAGGGCGTGCGCTATGACCGGCCTCAGGGGCTGATCGCCCACGGCGATGGCGGCACCCCCCGGGTCACCTCCTACCGCTTTGAGAGCAGCTATTTTGAGGATGCCCAGCACCTGACCCTTCACATCGAAGGAGCCATCTGGCAGGACAAGGAGGAACACTGGGTCACGGTAGATCTGACCACTGGCCGGACTGATCCTCTGCCCGACGGCATCACTCTGGCTCGAATTGAGGAAACAGACGGCATTCCAACCCTCACCTTCCGGGCCCCCACCCTGGCAGACGGCATGGTGTTCCGCCAGGTGGTAGGCCCCATCTACCGCGCTCCCGACGGAAGCGAGCACCACTTCAGTATGGCATCCCACACCATCGTCATGGATGAGAACGGGAGGGAGCTGGAGGGAGTCTTTGAGGAGTCCGTTCCCCTGAAAGATTATCCCTTCGACCAGGTGGATCTGGAGATCCTGGATTACCACACCTCCACTTTGGACACTCCCATCACGCTCACTCTGAACTGAACCGCAAAAAGGGGCCCGGCCTGTTTGACAGGCCGGGCCCCTTTTTCACGCTTACTTCCGCTCCAGCTGCTCCTCCAGCAGTTCCACCGCCTCATACACCATCCGGTCGCAGTGGCACTTGCGCTCTTCGCCCCGCTCTGCAGCCAGCTGTAGCAGAGTAGTACAGTCCAGAGCCTGATTGTGCTCCCGGAACCGGCGCATCAGGTCCAGGGCGGCGTTGTTGTCGGCCCCCGCCATACCCAGGGCCATCAGGGCCCCGGTCACCGCGCCGCAGGTGGCGCCGTGCTTCATGCCCGCCCCGAAGTGGGCTCCCAGTTGGTAGGCTGCCTCCTTGCTCAGTCCGCACTGGTCGGCAAAGGGCACCAGCACCGACTGGCAGCAGTTGAAGTGGATATCGGTTCGGGCCCGCAGGCCCTCGGTCTCTTCCATACGGTCCATAGAATCTTTTCTGTCCTTTTCTTGTTAATTAAATACGTCCCCCTGCTCGGCAAAAAGACGTTTCACCCGTCCCAGCAGTCCGGTGTGCTCCGGCAGAGTCAGGCCGGGGTCGGAGCGGAGCAGCTCCTCGGCGGCAGTCTGTGCCTCCTTCAGCACCCGCATATCCCCCGCCAGATCGGCAATGCCCAACTGAGGCAGGCCGTGCTGCCGGGAGCCGAAAAAGTCGCCGGGGCCCCGAAGGCGCAGATCCTCCTCCGCGATTTTAAACCCATCGTTGGTTTTTGACAAGACCCGCAGCCGCTCCCGGCTGTCCTGGCTGCGGGTGGAGGTCACCAGCACGCAGTAGGACTGGTGCTTGCCACGGCCCACCCGGCCCCGCAGCTGATGAAGCTGGGAAAGGCCGAAGCGGTCGGCGTTCTCCACGATCATCAGGGCAGCGTTGGGCACGTCCACCCCCACCTCGATGACGGTGGTGGATACCAGCACATCCAGTTCCCCGGCGGCAAAGGCGGTCATGACCGCGTCCTTCTCCTTGCTCTTCATCTTGCCGTGGACCAGCCCCACCCGCAGGTTGGGAAAGACCTGGGTCTGGAGGGTCTGGGCATAGGTAACGGCGGCCTTCAGGTCAGCCGCCGGGCCGCCGGGACCCGGTTCCTCTCCGTCAGCCTCCCCCTCTTCCACAGCGGGACAGACCATATAGACCTGACGCCCCTCTCCCACCAGCTTGCGGACAAAATTGTACATCCGCTGCCGCTTATCTTCCCCCACCACATAGGTCTCCACCGGGGAGCGGCCAGGGGGCAGTTCATCCACCACCGACACATCCAGATCTCCGTAAATGATGAGGGCCAGGGTACGGGGAATAGGTGTGGCCGACATGACCAGCACGTGGGGTGTGCCGTTGGCCTTGGCCGCCAGGGCCGCCCGCTGGCCCACGCCAAAGCGGTGCTGCTCGTCGGTGACCACCAGCCCCAGCTTTGCAAAGGTCACTCCCTCACTCAAAAGGGCGTGGGTGCCGATAGCCAGATCCAGCTCGCCGCTCTCCAGGGCGGCATACACCGTCTTGCGGGCCTTGCCCTTCACCGCACCGGTGAGCAGCCCCACCCGCAGTCCCGCCTGCTCCAGCAGAGGGGCCAGGGAGCGATAGTGCTGCTCGGCCAACAGCTCGGTGGGGGCCATCAGGGCGCACTGGTACCCGTTTTTGGCCGCCAGCCAAGCCCCGTAGGCCGCCAGCATGGTCTTACCCGAGCCCACGTCGCCCTGGACCAGCCGGTTCATGGGAGCGCCGGAGGTGAGATCCGCAGTCATCTCCCCAATCACCCGCCGCTGTGCCCCGGTGAGAGAGAAGGGGAGCAGATTTAGAAAATCCTCCTCTGGGAACTGTTCAAAGGGCAGCCCTGCCGCCTTGTCCCGGCGGGTACGCAGCAGAGCCATGCCGCAGGTGAGATAGAACAGCTCCTCGAAAATGAGCCGCCGTCGGGCCACCGCCAGGGCATCCTCATCGGCAGGGAAGTGGACATTGCGGACGGCAAACTCGGCCTCGGCCAGCTGGTGGGCCTGCCGCAGATTGTGGGGCAGACTCTCCTCCACCTGGGCGGCACACTCCTCCACACACCGGAGGGTGAGCCCCGCCAGCAGGTTGTTGGACACCCCGTGGGTCAGGGAATATACCGGCAAAATGCGGCCGGTGAAGCGCACCCGATCCACCCGCTCGCACACCGGGTTGGTCATCTGCCGCCGGGCGCCCTCACCTTCCACCTTGCCGAAACAGACGTAAGTTTCCCCCGTCCGCAGGGCATCCTTCAAATAGGCCTGGTTAAAAAAGGTGGCAGTGAGGCTGCCGGTGTCGTCCACCAGGCGCACCTTCACCAGCTCCAGTCCCTTTCGGATACGGGAGAGCCGAGGCGGCTCGGCCACCATCAGAGTGAGGCATACCGGCACATCCGCCGGCGCCGAGGCAATGGAGGCGCTCTTCCGCCGGTCCTCATAGTCCCGGGGATAGTAGCCCAGCAAATCACCCACGGTAGTCAGCCCCAGACGGGCCAGAGCTTTGACCCGGGCTGGTCCCACCCCAGGCAGGGCCTCCACGCCGGTCTTTAATGTCAGCGACATGATCTCACCTCTTTTGCATTATTCTATACCATTTTTGCATAAAAAGTTTCCAGGCTTCCATTTTCGGAAGGAAAGATAGTGTGAAAGGAAACCATCAGGGTGTCCTTTCGCGTCCAGTCAAAACTTTTTAAAACTTCTCAGAAGTTTTAAAAAGGCACTCAGTTTGTCGAAACCGCTTTTCGACAAACTGAGTGTAGCATATTTCCTATTTCCCGGCAAGCGGCCGGGAAGATTCCTGTAGTTCCCGCCAAGATTTGCAATTTTAAAGAAAAATGATTGCAAATACTTTAGCGTATAAGATATAATGTCACTACTGGTATAATATCATAGGGAATATGCCCGGAAAGGACCGGGCCCTCAGCCCCGGGCACGAAGGAGTGACCGGGGATTGCTTGCACAGTAAGAGATTTTTGTTAGAAAGGACGGACAGCATGGCGGAATGTAAGTTCAACAAGGTCCTGGTGGCAAACCGGGGCGAAATCGCCATCCGGGTATTCCGGGCCTGCTACGATCTGGGCCTGCACACGGTGGCCATGTATTCCAACGAGGACACCTTCGCCCTCTTCCGCACCAAGGCGGACGAGGCCTATCTCATCGGCGAAAACAAGTCCCCCCTGGGGGCCTATCTGGACATCCCCTCCATCATTGACCTGGCCAAGCGCCGCAACGTGGACGCCATCCACCCCGGCTACGGCTTCCTGAGTGAGAATGCCGACTTTGCCAAGGCCTGCGAGGATGCCGGCATCACCTTCATCGGCCCCTCCTCCAAGATTCTGGCTCAGATGGGCGACAAGCTGACGGCCAAGGCCATCGCCAAGGCCTGCAACGTGCCCACCATCCCCGGCTCCTCTGAACCCCTGAAAAGCGGAGAAGAGGCCCTGGAGAAGGCCATCTCCTACGGTTTCCCCATCATTCTGAAGGCAGCCGGCGGCGGTGGCGGCCGCGGTATGCGCCGCTGCGACAAGCCGGAGGAGGTCATCCCTGCCTTCAATCTGGTGAAGAGCGAGGCCAAGAAGGCCTTCGGCAACGAGGACATTTTCATTGAGAAGTACCTGGTGGAGCCCAAGCACATCGAGGTACAGATCCTGGGCGACAAGCACGGCAATGTGGTACACCTGGGTGAGCGCGACTGCTCCCTCCAGCGCCGCTATCAGAAGGTGGTGGAGTTCGCCCCCGCCTTCAGCGTGCCCGAAGCTACCCGCCAGAAGCTGTATGAGGATGCCGTCAAGGTGGCCAAGCACGTGGGCTATGTCTCCGCCGGCACCGTGGAGTTCCTGGTGGATAAGGAGGGCAACCACTACTTCATTGAGATGAACCCCCGTATCCAGGTGGAGCACACCGTCACCGAGATGGTCACCGGCGTAGACCTGGTGCGGGCCCAGATCCTCATTGCCGAGGGTCACCCCCTGTCCACCCCGGAGATCGGCATCCCCTCTCAGGATGCCGTCCATATGAACGGCTATGCCCTTCAGTGCCGGGTGACCACCGAGGACCCGGCCAACAACTTCGCCCCCGACACCGGCAAGATCACCGCCTACCGCTCCGGCGGCGGCTTCGGCGTCCGTCTGGACGGCGGCAACGCCTACACCGGCGCTGAGATCTCTCCCTACTATGACTCTCTGCTGGTAAAGGTCACCTCCTGGGACAACACCTTCGAGGGCGTGTGCCGCAAGGCCATGCGTGCCATCAGCGAGGAGCACGTCCGCGGCGTCAAAACCAACATCCCCTTCGTCACCAACATTCTGGCCCACCCCACCTTCCAGGCCGGCCAGTGCCACACCAAGTTTATCGACGAGACCCCCGAGCTCTTCGACATCGACACCGGACGGGACCGCGCCACCAAGATCCTCAAATATATCGCCCAGATCCAGGTGGACTCCCCCTCTGCCGAGCGTCCTCAGCATGACATTCCCCGTTTCCCGCCCTACGAGAACACCCCGCCCAAGTGTACCGGCCTGAAGCAGCTGCTGGACAGCAAGGGCCCCGAGGCGGTGCGGGACTGGGTGCTGGACCAGAAGAAGCTGCTCATCACCGACACCACCATGCGGGACGCCCATCAGTCCCTGCTGTCCACCCGGGTGCGTACCCGGGATATGCTGAAGGCCTCCGAGGGCACCGCCGAAATCCTCAACGATTGCTTCTCCCTGGAGATGTGGGGCGGCGCCACCTTCGACGTGGCCTACCGGTTCCTTCACGAGTCTCCCTGGGAGCGTCTGCGGCTGCTGCGGGAGAAGATCCCCAACATCCCCTTCCAGATGCTGCTGCGGGGCGCCAACGCCGTTGGCTACACCAACTACCCCGATAACCTGATCCGCGCCTTTATCAAGGAGGCCTGCATCGGCGGTATCGATGTATTCCGTATCTTCGACTCCCTGAACTGGATCCCCGGCATGGAAGTGGCCATGGACGAGGTGCTCAAGCAGGGCAAGCTGTGCGAGGCCACCATCTGCTACACCGGCGACATCCTGGATCCCAAGCGGGATAAGTACACCCTGCAATACTATGTGAATATGGCCAAGGAGCTGGAGAAGCGTGGCGCTCACCTGCTGTGCATCAAGGATATGTCCGGCCTGCTGAAGCCCTACGCCGCCAAGAAGCTGGTGTCCACCCTGAAGCAGGAGATCGGCCTGCCCATCCACCTGCACACCCACGACACCTCGGGCAACCAGGTGGCCGCCTATCTGATGGCCGCCGAGGCCGGCGTGGACATTGTGGACTGCGCCATCGACTCCATGTCCTCCATGACCAGCCAGCCCTCCATGAACGCGGTGGTGGCCGCCCTCCACGGCCAGGAGCGGGACACCGGCCTGGACGGCGACAAGCTGCAGAAGCTGTCCGACTACTGGGCCGACGTGCGCCTGCGCTACAGCAAGTTTGAGGCGGGTATCAAGAACCCCTCCACCGACATCTACCGCTACGAGATGCCTGGCGGCCAGTACACCAACCTGAAGAGCCAGGTGGAGAGCATTGGTCTGGGCCACCAGTTCGAGGCGGTCAAGGAGATGTACAAGACCGTCAACCATATGCTGGGCGACATCGTGAAGGTGACCCCCTCCTCCAAGATGGTGGGCGACCTGGCCATCTTTATGGTGCAGAACGACCTGACTCCCGAGAATATCGTGGAGCGGGGCGAGGCCCTCACCTTCCCCGACTCCGTGGTCAGCTACTTCAAGGGCATGATGGGTCAGCCCGCCTGGGGCTTCCCCGAGGATCTGCAGAAGGTGGTCCTCAAGGGCGAGAAGCCCATCACCTGCCGCCCCGGCGAGCTGCTGGAGCCCATCGACTTTGAGAAGGCCCGGGAAGAGGTCCGCAAGTTCTATCCCGACGCTTCCGACCACAACGTCATCTCCTGGTGCCTCTATCCCAAGGTGGTGGAGGACTTCTACCGTCACCGTCAGGAGTACGGTTATATCATGCGCATGGGCAGCCATGTGTTCTTCAACGGCATGGCCCTGGGCGAGACCAACAAGATCAACATCGAGGACGGCAAGACCCTGGTCATCAAGTATATGGGACTGGGCGATCTGAACGAGGACGGCACCCGCAACGTTCAGTTCGAGCTCAATGGTATGCGCCGCGAGGTGGCCGTGCCCGACAAGAGCGCTACCGCGCAGGCCCGCAAGGTCAATCTGGCCGATCCCTCCGACAAGAGCCAGGTGGGCGCCTCTATCCCCGGCATGGTGTCCAAGGTAAACGTCAAGCCCGGCGACAAGGTGGAGGAGAACCAGGTCCTGGCCGTCATCGAGGCCATGAAGATGGAGACCTCCGTGGTGGCCCGCATGGCGGGTACCGTGGACGAGGTACTCATCAAGGAAGGCGGCTCTGTCAAGGCCGGCGAGCTGCTCATCACTATTAAATAATACAGCGGGGGCCGGTCGTGAGACCGGCCCCCCTTTTTACATCATCTATACCTGGAGGCTTCATCTATGGAAACCATTCTCCACCTGCTCCCCCTCACCCCGGAAGAGCAGGACCGCTTCCGTACCGCCGCTCCCAGCGAGGAGCACCTCTTTCTCCCCACCAGCGACCGCCGAGGTGCTGCCGCCATCCCCCAGGACTGGCGGGAACGCACCACCATCCTCATGGGTTTCGTTCCCCCGGCAGATCTCAAAACCTTCCCCCGGCTGAAATGGGTCCAGAGCTGGAACGCTGGTGTGGACCCCTATCTGGCCCCGGGTGTGCTGCCCGAAGGGGTGCTCCTCACCTGCGCCGCCGGAGCCTACGGCCCCGCCGTCTCCGAGCATCTGCTGGCCATGCTGCTGGCTATCTACAAGCGGCTGCCCGCCTACCGGGACCAGCAAAACGACCACATCTGGGCCGATTTAGGCCATGTCCGCTCCCCGCGGGGGCAGACCGTTCTGGTGGGGGGTACCGGCGACATCGGCCGCCACTTCGCCCACCTGTGCCGGGCGCTGGGGGCCAAAACCGTCATGGGCCTCCACCGCTCCGACGCTCCCGTGGAGGACTTCGACCAGACTTTCCCCCTGTCCGCCATCGACAGCCTGCTCCCCCAGGCCGATGTGGTGGCCCTGGTCCTCCCCCATAACAGGGATACCGCCGGACTCATGGACCGTCGCCGTCTGCTGCTGATGAAGTCCGATGCCGTGCTTCTCAACGCCGGCCGGGGCTCTGCCATCGACTGTGCCGCCCTGGCGGAAGTCCTGTCCCAGGGGCATCTGCTGGGAGCCGGGCTGGACGTCACCGCCCCGGAACCCCTCCCTCCGGATCACCCTCTCTGGAGCGCTCCCCGGGCCTTCATCACCCCCCACACCGCCGGAGGCTACAACCATATGCAGGTCACCCTGGATCAGCTTCAGGCCCTGTTTCTGGACAATCTGGACCGCTTTTTGTCTGGCCGGCCCCTTCGCAGCCGTATGAAATAAAACCACTGTTGACATACCTCGGGTTTCTAGGTATAATATACCTAGAAACCCGAGGTATTGTTTTTGATCTGAAAGGAGGTTTCCCATGAAAGCGGATAAATCCCTGCTGTCTGGCAGCACCACCCTGCTGGTGCTCTCTCTCCTGTCCGGAGAGGACAAGTACGGCTACCAGATGATCGCCGAGCTGGAGGCCAAGAGCGACCACACCTTCTCCATGAAGGAGGGCACCCTCTACCCCATTCTCCACACCCTGGAGAAGGATGGAGCGGTGCAGTCCTACGAGAAGGAGGCCCCCACCGGCCGCACCCGCAAGTATTACCACATTACAAAAAAGGGCTTTCGGCTGCTGGATGAGAAGAAGAAGGAGTGGACCACCTTCTCCCAGGCGGTGAACGCGGTGCTGGCCGGGTCCGCCCCGGCCATGGCCTGATGGACGCCCCCGGCGGTCCCCGGCTCACCATAGACCAATTCTGCGGTCAGGTATGTTCCTTCGTCCGGTTCTCTCCCGACCACGACGCCATTTCCGCAGAGCTGACCGGCCACATGGAGGAGCACCGGGACACCCTGCTGGAGGCCTATCCCAACATGACCCTGTGGGACGCCGAGTCCAGAGCCGTCCGGGCCATGGGAGACCCGGAAGAACTGGGCCGCTGGCTGGATCAGATCCATCATCCCCTGTTGGGCTGGTTTCAGATCTGGTTCCGCCGGGTGGTGTGGACTCTGGCCATCCTCATCCTGCTCTTCGCCCTACCCCAGGCAAAAGAGACGGTCACTAACCTGATCGCGCCCCCCAGTTACGACGGTGTGGGGATGGGCTATCTTCTGGAGCATTATGACGAGCACGACGTGGTGGCCGATTTCACCCCTGGGGCTGTTTGGCAGTATGAGGGCTACACCTTCTCCATCCAGCGGGCGGTTGTCACACACTCGGAGACCAGCGTATACCGTGACGAGGCCCTGCATCTGAGCTATCTGCTGAAGGTGACCCACTCCAACCCCTGGCAGCGGGGGCCGGAATTCCGGGAGTGGCTGTGGGCGGAGGACGATCTGGGCAACCGCTACCCCTCCAGAGGTGAGCAGGTGCTGTACCAGCTGCCCACCTCCGCCGGGGATTCCTCCGGCAATCCCACCGCCGTCTATCCCTTCGCCTCCTACTACGATCTGTGGGTAGGCGGTATCCATCCGGAGGCAACCTCCATCACCCTCCACTTTGACCGGTTCGGGGAGAACGCCATCTCTCTGACCCTGCCGCTGAAAGGAGGGGACTGACATGGCCAGATCCTTTGTCACCCCCGCCCAGCGGAAGCGCCGCATCCTCCGGGACGCACTGCTGCTGGCAGTAGTCCTGGTGGTGCTGATACTCCGGCTGGACTTTCCCATCCTCACCGCCGAACAGGCCCTGGAGGCCACCCAGGACCGCTATTTCTTTGGCCCCGGGGAGGTCATCACTACCCTGGACTATTCCCGGGAGGCCAACAAAGTCAAGATCGGCCAGTACGACCGCTATTACATTCTCCGCCACGGGGACTGGTACGCCTGGTGCGGCGTCAACCACTACGGCCTGTTCTGGCAGACCGGCGGCCTGGACGCTGTGGAGAACAATCCGGACCTGCCTCTGGTACCTCTGGTGGTCAGCGACTGGAACAGCGGAGCTGTGCTGGTGATCTCCAACGACCCAGAGATCACCCAGGTGGAGATCACGTTCCCCATTTCTGCTGAAACAAAACAGGGCTACACCCTGCTCTCCGCCAGCCAGACCGAGAGTACAGAGAACTGCTTCCTGATTCCCTATACGTCAGGCCCCGGCTTTGTCTTTCCGGAGGATCTCCAGGTCAAGGGCTACGACGCCGCCGGAGCCTTGCGCTACCAATCCCCTATACCGGAATCCTGGGCCACCCGTTATGAATTGAGGTGAGTGTATGGCCTCCAATCGCTGCGAGACATTTTGCAGGCAGGTGTGCGCCTTTGTCCGCTTCTCTCCCGACCACGACGCCATCACCGCCGAACTCACCGCCCACCTGGAGGACCACCGGGACGCCCTGCTGGAACTTCACCCCGACCTACTCCCGGAGGAGGCCGAAGAGGCAGCTGTTCTGGCTATGGGAGACCCGGAAGAACTGGGCCGGGCCCTGAATGAGAGCCACAGTCTCCTGCTGGGGTGGTTCCAGATCTGGTTTCAAGCGGTGGTGTGGTTCTTGTCAGCCATCATTATAATATTTTCCCTGTTCCACCTGCCCGGCACCTTGGAGAACCTGACCGGAAAGCCCGATTCTGTCAGCAGCGATCCCGCCCTCTACTTTGAGCGTCATGTCCACCCGGACAATCTGGTGGCTCAGTATGAGACCAATGCTGTCTATCAGGACCCGCCCTATACCTACACCATAAAACAGGTCGGCATTGAGAACTACTCCGGCGCCCGCTATGTGGACTGTATCCTCCAGGTAACGCAATCCAATCCCTGGCTGCGCTGTCCCGCCTTTGGCTATGACTTGTGGGCGGAGGACGATGTGGGCAACCGCTATCCCTCTCCCCGGGAGTGGCAGGCTCTGGACGAAACCGTCTTTTCCAGAGTGCAGGTCAGCACCCCCATGGGTGATTTCCCCTTTGCCACTCACTACTGCCTCACCGTCACCAATGTGGACCCGGCAGCCTCCCAGTTGACCTTCCGCTTCGACCGCTATGGAGAAGTCCGCCTCTCCCTCACCGTTCCGCTGAAGGGAGGCGAAGCAGATGGCTGAACGTTCCATCTCCCGGCGAGGCCGCAAATGGCGCATCCTGCGGGACGCCGTAGTCCTGCTGCTTACTCTGGTTTTCCTGGCCGTCACCCTGGATTTCCCCATGCTTACCGCTGAACAGGCCCTGCGGGCCACCCAGACCCGGTATTACTGGGAGGACGGCCAGGTGGTGGCGGATCTGGGGTCCGGCCCTCTCTATGACCGCCAGTACCTGCTGCGCATGGGAAACTGGTACGCCTGGTGTGGTCTGTCCCGGGAAGGGCTGCTCTGGGATTCCGGCACGCTTGTGTCCCTTTACCGGGACCCGGAACAACCGCTGAGTGCCGTCACACCCTACAGTTGGGGGGCTGTTCTGGTGCTGGCCGGTGACCCGGACATTGTCCAGGTGGAGGTGGAGTACCCGGTGTTGGTCTCTGAGTCGGACGCCGGCAGAGTCTATGGCCTGAATACCCTCCGCCAGGGCCCGGTGGCAGACGGCTGCTTCTGGTTTCAGCTCACCGGGAACCTGCTCCCCGCCTATTATATGGACCGTATCCGCCTCCGTGGCTACGATGCCGACGGAAGGCTGATCTACCAGTCCCCTGAACCGGAATCCTGGACGACTCGTTATGAACTGAGGTGAGTGTATGTCCTCCAAAACCTTTGATAGTTTCTGCGATCAGGTGTGTGCATCTATCCGCTGGCCCCCCGCCCAGCGTCTGGCCCGTGAGGAACTGACCGCCCACCTGGAGGACCACGCCGCCGCGCTGGAGGAGAAAGGGATCTCTGCTGAGGAGGCCGCAGTCCAGGCCGTGGAAGCCATGGGAGATCCGGAAGAGATCGGACGCCAGCTGGACCGCTGTCACAGTCCTCTGCTCCCCCGGCTGTCCAAAATCTTTGCCCTGTGCGCCTGCGCCCTCTTTCTCATCGGCTTCTGCGCCAGCGTTCTGCATCAGACTGGTTTCTTCCGCTATGAAACGGTGCTGCTGCCCGCCCCCACCCTGCCCGGCTGGGACGATGGAGACCTGCTCTGCGAGGGAGAAGCCCGGGGCAGCGGCCATGTGGGGGGCTATACCATCCAGGCCAAAGACGCCGCTCTGGTCCACCGCCCCAGCACCAAATTCCGCCCCTCCATGCTGGAAATCCAGGCCGCTGTCACCGTCTCCCACTGGCAGCCCTGGCTGGACCACCTGACCCCCTCCATCCCCGCCGTCTGGACCGACTCCGACGGCGCCTCCGGTACGGTCTCCTGTTGCCCCATGGCCTCCACCCTTCTGGCTCAAAACTGGTATCTGGTTCTGGAGGACCCCACCCCCGGCTGCAGCTGGTTCTCCGTCACTCTGGGCAGGCCCGGCGATCAATGCACCCTGGAAATCACTCTGGATGAGGAGGTGCCTCCGGCATGAAACACTTTCGCTATTACATCCTGCCCCGCCTCCTGCTGGTTCTGAGTATCATAGCCGCTCTGTTCTGTCTCTTCTTCCTGTGGCTTTCACTGGATGCCCCGCTCCCCTCCCCGGCCGCCATCTGCGCCCGGATAGATCGGGAAAACTACAGCTCCGGCGGCGAGATCGTGGCCTCCGGTCCCATCGATATGACGGAGGAAGGGATCATCATCAAAAGTGATTATACCGACCGGGACTGCTGGTGGTTCATACGCCGCAGCGGCGATCGCTTTCAGCTCCAGGTGCTGGAGCGGCTGGCCGGGTTCCTGTGGCGCCCATTGGACCGCGCTACCCGTGGCCGTTCCTATCAGCTCTCCCTCCAGGATCAGCCCATCGGATGTACCTTTGATGTCTTTCAGCTGACCTCCCTGGATGGCTTCTCTGGTATGGATGCCTCAAAGGTCATTCCCATCCTCCTCTGCGTGGACCCCGCCGTGGTGCGGGTGGAGGCCCAACTGGTTGCCCTGTCAGAGGAGGACTGGGCCAATCCCCAGGCCGCTATCGCCCAGCGCGGGGTCTCCCCCACCTTTACCAAGGCGGGAGACGGAGTATGGGTAGGTCCCTCCCCCTATGTCCTGATCCCCTGGGCATCTCCTGATGGCAGCGGCTATCTCGTGGCCTTCTGCCAGGGCTATGACGCCGACGGCAATCTGGTCTGCTCCTATGATCCCACCAAAGACAGGGAATGAGGTGAATCCGCCTTGTGCCAGCCATTTGAACAATTCTGCGACCAGGTGTGTTCTGTCATCCGACTGCCGCTGGCAAAACGTCTGGCCCGGGAAGAGCTGACCGCTCACCTGGAGGATCACGCCGCCGCACTGGAGGAACAGGGCATCGAACCTGAGGTAGCCGCCCGCCAGGCGGTGGAGGCCATGGGAGATCCCTATCAGATCGGCCATGAGCTGGACCGCTGCCACAGCCCCCTGTTTCCCGGCCTGACCGCCCTGTTCACCGTGCTGGGCATCATGCTCATTCTGGTCAGCACCGTGGCCAGCGGCCTGCATCAGACCGGTCTCTTTGCCCACAACTCTCTGCTTCCACCCTCCTGTACCCTTCCCTCCCAGCCGGACGAAACTCTGGTGGTCTCCGGCTCCGCCTCCGGCAGCGGAACGGTGGGAGGCTATACTGTCACCGCCCACGACGCCGCCCTGATCCGCACGCCGGATTACCCCGACCATCCTCAGCTGGAACTCCAGGTTTCCCTCTCGGTCTCCCACTGGCAGCTGTGGCTGGATAACCTGGAACTGTACCAGGTGCCCTGTACCTGGATCGACTCCACCGGTGCCACCGGGGAGGCCTATTGCTCCACCTGGTCCACCTCGCCCTTGGCCGCCAGCGGGTATCTCACCATCACCGATCCCACCCCCGGCGCCCAATGGTTCACCATCACCCTGGGCAAACCCGGCGACCAGATCATACTCCGCATTGAGCTGGAGGAGGAGGTGCTGTTTTCATGACCCATTTCCGCTATTACACCCTGCCCCGCATCCGCTGGGCCTTGAGCATCCTGCTGCTGTGTCTGGGACTGCTCGCCGTCTGGCTGGCACTGGATACCCCCCTCCCATCCTCCGCCGCCGTGTGTGAGCGCCTGAACCGGGAACACTATGTGACAGACAACACTATTTTGGCCTCCGGCCCCATCCAATACCAGGAGCTCCGGGGTGACTATGTACCAAAAAACACCTGGTGGTTTGTGGGCCGCCAGGGGGACACCGTGCAGTTTTACACCCTGGACCGGCTGGCCGTTTTCCTGTGGCGGCCTGCGGACACCCTTCCCTTTTGGCAGCTGGATCTCACCCAGCAGGAAGATCCCATTTACTGCAATCTGTTCGGCTCTCAACCCAATATTGGCCTTGCCTTTGAGGCCACCCCCGTGGTGATCTGCACCGATCCCAGGGTGGTGCGGGTAGAGGCCCAGCTGATTTCTCTGGGTGCCAGTGAACGGGCCGATCCCCAGGCCGCCATCGACAGCCACGGCGTCTCTCCCACCTTTACCCAGGTGGCTGACGGCGTGTGGGCCGCTCCCTCCACCCTGGCACCCGGCCCATCCGATGACAGCGTTGCCATCTGGCTGGCCTGGTGCCAGGGCTATGACGCCGACGGTAATTTGATCTGCCAGGATTCCCCTACTTCCTGACCTGCTGGCAACTCTTCCAATGATTTACTTGCAGCCCTGTTGATGCTAACATTGCCTTGGGTGACCGGACCCTCTGTCCGGCCACACCGGGCAATATGGAACAGGAGGTCGGTCATTGTGAAGAAAAGCCAGTGGATGGGCCACGGGATGGCCCTGGTCTGCGTTGTGGTCTGGGGCTCCACTTTTATGGTGAGTAAGGGCCTGATGACCTTCCTCCAGCCCGTCCAGCTGATGCTGCTCCGCTTCATTCTGGCCTACCTGCTGCTGTGGGTCCTCCATCCCAAGTGGTATTTCCGCTGGCGGGAGGAGTGGCGTTTCCTCCTGTTGGCCCTGTTTTCCAACACCCTCTACTGTCTGGCGGAAACCAACGCCATCACCCTGACCCAGACCTCCAATGTGAGTATCCTGGTCTCCACCTCCCCCATCATGATGGCCCTGCTCCTGGCGGTCATCCGGAAGGAGGAGCACCTGAAACGGGGGCAGATCACCGGCTATGCCGTGGCCTTTGTGGGGGTGGTGCTGGTGGTGCTCAACGGCATGACCGCCCTCCACCTGCGGCCTCTGGGGGACCTGCTGGCCCTGTCCGCCGCCGCCTCCTGGTCGGTCTACAGCCTGCTGCTGCGCCGGTGGTCCCCGCTGTATGACGGCCTGCTCATCACCAGAAAGCTGATGTTCTACGGCATCCTGACGGTGCTCCCTCTGGTCCTGCTGGACGGTCATCCCATCCCCTTTGAATCGGTGTTCACCTGGGAAAATGGGCTGAAGCTGATGTATCTGGGCTTTGTGGGCAGCGCTCTATGCTACCTGTTCTGGAATAAGGCCACTCAGAAGATCAGCGTGCTGAAAGCCAGCCTGTACATCTACATGGTCCCCCTGGTTACCCTGGTGGTCAGCGCCGTGGCCCTCCATGAAACCATCACCGTCACCGGCGTGATCGGCATTTTCCTGGTGATTGCCGGCATGGTCCTGGGCACGCTTTAAACTACATAACCAACAAGAAGCACAGACGGTCAAACAGGCCGGTCTGTGCTTCTTCTGTTTGTTCTCCCCACCGGCTGTTACTCCACCATCTTCTCCAGTTCCTCCCAGGTGGGTCCCATAGCCTCGATCTCGCCCCAAGTGGAAAACTTCTGTTCCATCAGTGCCCAGGTGATATACCAGTACACATATTCTACACCCAAATGGGCGGGCAGAATGCTCTCAATGATCTCCCGCAATTCTTCAAACCCATCGGGAATTCCGGGCACATCAGGGAAGTAAACCTCCACCGTCCCCGCCTTTCCGGTCTCTCTGGCCTGGGCATTGATGCCGCAACCTTTCAGATTGTCATTGATGGCCGCCAGAGTGAAGCTGTCTCCACCGATGCGGAGCAGGGCGGCCAAGGCCGCCCGCCGCATTTCCAGATCGGCGGTCACCGGCCGCCGGGTCAGCAGGCTCTCCACAGCCTCCAGCCCCCGGTCCTCCGCCGTGGAGAGCAGCATCTCCCGCTGGATCTCCTCCAGACCAGCTTCCACACCGTCCAGCGCCTGACCCTGGGCCTCCAGCTCCCCGCCGTTGGCAGTGCCCTCCAGTTCGTAGACCCGCATGGGCCGCAGCAGGTCCTTCAAATATTCCGCGTAGCCGCTCATGCCGTTCCCTCCGTCCGGGTAACCGAGACACTATTCAGCTGGGGCAGCACATCGTGCTCCACCGTCACATCGGCGGCTGGAGCGGTGAGGGTATAATTCTCCACCCCGTCCACCTCATAAATCAGCTGGCCCAGCTTAGCCCGCAGGATGTTCTGGCCCAGTCGCTGTCCATTAAACCAGCTCCGAATGGCCTGCTCCACATTCTGCCGCACCGTCTCCCCGTCCCGGTTGGCCGCTGTCTGGATCTGAGCGGTCACATCCACATTCTGTACTTCCGGGGCACGCACCTGCACATCCACGGCGATCTCCCGCCGCTCCTCAAAATAGGCCTGCAATTCCTCCAGCAGTTCCTCATCGGGCACTCCGGCGGAGGTAGCCACCACCACGTCCACCGAGCCCACCCCTCTGGGCCGGGACACCACCGCCGCAGCCGCCACCTGAGGAAAGGACATGGCGCTCTGCTCATAGTAGGCGGCGTTGGCGCCGTTGGGCATCCGCTGGAAGGTCTCCAGCACTCTGGCCCGCAGGGTCTCGTCGTCCTCCGCATCCAGGCCGCCGGAGAATCCCTCCGGATTGGTACACCGGCTGACCCCCACCGGGGCCACCGCCATGGCCCGGATGGCGCCTGCCGCCACATTGCCCGCCGTCCCCGTCTCCAGGGCTACCGCCGGGGCATCCACCTGGGTTTCACCGGCCTGGAGGATGACCTCCTGGGTGGTCTCAAAACGGATCAGCCCCGCCGTCATACACACCGTCCCCGCCGGGATGGTCAGATCAGCCTGGGCGGCACTGTCCGTCTGGAAACGAATTGTCCCCTCCGCCGCCACAGCCTCACGGCGTTCCAGGCCCCGCAGCTGGGCGTGCTTGTCCAGATATTCCCCCTCCGCACTCTGGGGAAAGCACTGGCGGTTTACCCAGTCGGCCTGAATGTACAGGGCGTAGATCTGGGCAGCCACGGCGTACAGCCGCACCGCCATATCTCCGTCTCCGGCCAGAGCAATCCCCGTCTCTTTCTCAAAGATGGCCGTCATCTCTCCATAGATCTCGTCAATGGATCTCACCAAATCCCTCCCGTCACAACCGTCAGCTTCAGCTCCTCCCCCTGCCACTCCAGCACCACCTCCATGGTGCCGTTCTCCTCCAGGCTCACGGCAGTCACCGTCAGGTCAGGCTCGTCCTCCAGGGCCTGGGCCACATACTGCTGGGCCAGATTCTGCCGCTGGGCGGGCTTACAGCGACCCAACTGGTAGAGCTGGCTGCCCAGGTTGGGCAGAAAGGGGAAGCTGCCCCGCGGGATGGACAGCTTCCACAGCACCCGCTGGAGCAGCTCCTGGCTGCCCTCCGCTCTCCGGTAGCCGCCCCCCTCGTCGGGCACATAGTCGCCGTCCCTTACCATCAGTTCCATCTGCTCACTCCCTTGTCATGACCTCCTTGCCGTTGACCAGCAGTTTGCCGGTCACGGACACCGTGCCGTCCATGCCCAGGCGAATGGAGGTGCCGCCGCTGTAGAGCAGCACCTCACCCTCCGCCACGCCGTACTCCTCGGCACACCGTGCCCCCGCTACGCAGGGGGCCTCACCGTCGGCGCCGGTCTTGAGGACCAGCACCTGGTCACCCCGGGCTGGCCGCCATACATAGCCGCCGGGGGCAAATACCGGCAGGTCACGCCGCTCGCCGTCCAGGCATACCCCTGCCGGGTCGCCCCCCAGGGTAACGGTGCCCACCTGAGAACCTCCATCTTTTCTTCTACGCCGCTGCTGCTGTGCCAGCCACATCTTGTCTCCCTCCTACTTCAATGCCGCCGGGTCCCCCAGCACCAGCCGGGTGTAGGTTCCCTTTTCGTCCATTCCGCTCACCATTTCCGCTACCCGCCAGGTGCCCCGGCCTACCGGCTTGTTCAGGTGGACTTCCACCAGCTCCCCCGGCCAGGCCACAAAGGCCCCGGGCAATTCCAGCTCCAGCTGCCGCAGTTCCTCCGCCGACCGCTCCAGCTGGTAGCTGCCGGAATAGCGCATGGTCTGATAGCTGCTCTTTCCCGGCATGGTGAGTACCCTCCGGCACCGGCCGCCCCGCCGGGCGAAGTCCTGGTTCTCCACTGTCTGCACCGCTCCGGTGGTTCTGTCCCGCACCAGGATCTGAGACAGCACACCGTACCGCTGATCCCGCAGGGTAAGTGCGGTCACCCCCGTGTCCTCGGACAGCACCAGCTTCTCCCCTGTCTCCCAAGGGGTGACCACCAGCCGCCCCAGCCGGTCAAACCGGGGGGTAATCCCGCCGTAATATCGGCAGAACTCATAGACCACCTGCCACTCGCTGCTTCCCACCGCCACGGAAAAGCCGGGCACGGCGGTGAGTTTGGCCCCCGGCGCCGCCTCCAGCCCGTAGGGCGTCACATGGTCCCGCAGGATGTCCTGCCAGGTGGCCACCTGGTAGTCCATACCCAGAGCCTCGTTGTCCAGCAGCCGGGCCGCCATACCTCGACCAGATATGGTCAAAAAACCGCCCTGTTCATCCCAACCCCGCTCGCACTCGTCCACCAGGCCGGTGAATACCCTCTGCCCCCCCTCGTCGGCGGTAAAGCTGACTGCCTCCGCCAGCAGATCCTCCTCCGGCTCCCACAGGCAGCGCACCTCGAAGCTGTCGCAGGGGGTGCCCAGCCCATACTGAAACTTCCATTCCGTTACCTGGGGCAGAGCAATCTGACTTCCGTCCCAGCAATGCAGTACGGCCTCCATCACGCCACCCGCACTTTCTGCCCCGGGTAGATCAGGTTGGGATTTTTGATCTGGGGATTGAGGGCAATCAGATTACTCAGATCTACCCCATACCGCCGGGCGATCCCCCACATGGTGTCCCCCCGTACCACGGTGTACCACTGCTCTCCGGTGGAACCAGTCTGGGCCGTCCCTCCCGTTGTTCCGCCAGAGGTGGTGGTCACTCGGGTACCTGTGCTGTGCCCACCAAACTCCTCCCAGAAGGTGAAGGTATACTTCACATAGTCGGCTCTGGGCTCCTGACTGAGGGAGAGCTCCACAAAGTAGGCGTTGGCCGTCTGCCATACCGGGTGGACCAGGATACCCGGCCCCTCGTTATAAAAGACGGTAGCCAGCTTTTTGAATTCGTCGTAGGCCCCCTCCCCCACAAACTCTCCTTCTCCTCGCATGATGCGGTAAGAGGGTCCCAGATCCTGCAGGGCATAGTGGCCGAAGGGCACCTCCCTGGCCCCCACCTTCCGCTTGAAGGAGATGGAATACACCCTGGGATTGTGGGGCCATACATAGTTTTTATAGCGCATTGCCGCCAGTCTCACAGCAGTTGAAACCCCCCGTCAAATCTTCGTGCGTCCCGCCGCACCAGCCGGTCCAGCCGCCGCAGCCCATCCTGACCGCCGTTCTGTTCTCTGCCCGGCGGCTCCAATGTCACCACTTGGGTCTGCCGCTCCGCCACCGGAAGGCCCGCCAGGCTGATCCGTACCGCCTGATCCAGCTCCCGGACAGCCTCCGTCCAGGCCCGGTCAGTCTCCGGCCCGCCATTCGTCCGGCGCTCCCCGGCCTGACCCAGTACGTCTAACCCCGCCGCCCACCGGCGGATATCTCCGCCGGTGACAGTTCCGGAACCGCCCGCCGTCAGAGCCAAACCGGCCCCGTCCCTGCCCTCCAGACTGGACAAGACAGCTTCTTCCGTGTTCTCTCCGCTCTGTCCGGCCTCTTCTTCTCCCACAGCAGGGAGGGGGACCCGCACCGGGCCGGTCTCCCAGGTCTCATCCCTTTCCTCCCGCTCCAGCTGCTGTTCCAGCAGCTGTCCAATATAGTCGATCATGCCCTCTCCCCCCGCATCAGCCGTTCAAACCGCTCCTGATCGAAGGAGGCGTTCTGTCCCCCCACGGTGGCCCCCGCCTGCTGTCCGCATACCGGGCAGCAGGACTCCTCCGCCTTCTGCCGGCAGGAGGGACACAGCTGCTCCAGCACTTCCTCCCGGTCCAGCATCAGGTTGAGGGCGCACCACAGGTAGTCTCTGGCCTTCATTTTTTGAGCCCGCTCCTCCGTGGGAAGGGCCCCAAACGTCTTGAGCACACGCCAGCGAAGGCGCTCATAAGGCGTATGCTCCAGGCTTTTTTTAGGGCCCGGGCCTCCTCCCCATCCTCGGGGGAGGGATTTTCCGCCCGGTCCAGCTTATCCCACAGTCGGGCCAACTGGGCTACCTCCCGGGCGCTGAGGTGCTCCAGCACCGCCCGACCTGAGGAGAACAGGGGCTTGCCGTTCTCCTCCAGGGCCCGGGCCAGCAGGCAGGCGTTGGCGCACAGGGCCCGCTCTCCTTCGCCCTGGGCCAGTTCCTCCCCCTCCCGGCGTGCCTCCAGCACCTCCAGGGCGGAGAGCAGCCGCAGCTGGGTGCCGTCCTCCAGGGTCAGCCTGTCCCTCCGGCTCAGCAGCGATTCCATCCCTGTTTCACTCCTCATACCGCCGTCTCGATCCGCTTGGCCGCCACCACCGTAATCTTTTCCACCACCATGGCCCCCAGGGCTCCGGTCTCGCCGATGGTACTCCACTGACAGCCGGAGTAAATGATCTTCCGGTCCGGCTTGCAGATCACCAGGCTGAAATCCTCCAGGTCGTGGAAGTTGATGCCGTCCCGGATGGCCTCATCGGTGGCGTACAGCCGGGTCAGCTCCAGCACATGGGTGCGCGGACCGGGAATGGTAGCCACCGGCTCTTCCTCGCCGAAGGCCTCCACGCTCTGGCTGGAGCGGGTGGTCTTAGCGGTGTAGCTCTGGACCACCGCCACCTTCTTCCCGTCGATCTCCAGATAGATGTCGCTGCTGGTGGGAAAACCTGAAATCTTCATGCTCTTCCCTCCTTATACCGTGATGTGGGCGGTGAGCCAGATCTGGTTGAGGCCGTGGGCCACCGTAAAGGTGAAGTCCACCAGACAGACGGTGGGATTTTCCGTGTCCGCCTCCACCGTCACCTGATCGTAGCCGGTGATGATCTCCCTGGCCAGCTTGTTCTCCAGTTCCAGCACCACCTGGGAGCGGATAGCCCCCCGTGTCTGCTCGGTGTTCTTGGTCCTGCGGAACTTGGCCCGCAGGGAGTTGCGGATGGTGGGAATCACGTCGTCCACAATGCGGATGGTAGTCAGTTCCCGCCAGGTGGCGTCCTCCGCCTCTCCAGTCTTGGTGCGGGTGGTGACACCCCGCACCACACTGACCACGCCGCTCACGTTCTCCAGTGGAGTGACGCCGCCCCGCACCAGGGTGTCGATCTCGGTGTCAGCGTACCGGGCCTCCATCCCCTCCAGGCCCTTCAATTCCGCGCCGCCCAGAGGGATGGCGGGGTCGCTCTCTCCGGCAATGGCCCCTGCCACGGCAGCGGCGGCCAGGCCGGTGTCATCGCCGGGGGCCGCCAGCACCACCCGCTCGCTGTTGAGCCCTTCCGCCCGCTGGACCAGGGCCTCCACATTCTCGCTCTGAGCGCCGCCCACCACGGCGATGCGCTCCCGTCTGGCCTGGGACGCGTCGCAGACGCTCTGCCGCAAAGCCTGCTGGACGGTCAGTTCCGTGCTGTCGCACACTACCACAGAGATATCCTCCTCTACCGCCAGCAGGTCGAAGGCTCCCTGATAGTTTTCCTGGCCGCTCACCGGGACCGCCACCACCTTGGCCGCGCCGTTGCGGAACAACACCTGCACCAGTTTGGTCAGGTTCTCCTCCTGACCAAACTGGGTGACCGCGTCCTCATAGCGGTTAAGGGTATACAACTTGCCGCTCTCCCCCTCGGTAACCAGTCCCACCAGGCCCACCGTACGGCCGCCGCCGCTGCCGCTGATCACAGTGGATGCGTCGTAGCTGGAGTATACTCCAGGCCGTTCATGGATCGTCATACTCAAATCCGGCTCTCTCCTCTCACAATAAAGTCCAGGAAGGTGCCGCCCTCCTGGGCCACCGCATACAGGTAGCCCCGGCATACCGCCTCCACCGTCCGGTGGTAGAGGCCGGCCCCCTGGTCAAATTCCGTCTCTCCGCAGGAGAGCTCCTGGATGGTAAGGCCGGGGGGCCCCTCCCGCTGCAAGGCCTCAGCCATCCGGTCAAAGGTCTCCTGAATACCCGCCGCGCCGCAGCCCTGGGGAGCGTACAGGTCCAGCCCGAAGGTGAGGACGATCTTCCTCCCGTATAGCTCCTGCCACTGGCCGCTCTCCTGGTCATACCGTTCTCCCAGGTAGTCCCGGAACCCCTCCGGTCCCCCCTGGCAGGCCCGGAGGGAGACGGCTGCCACCACTCCATCTCTCCGGGCTCGTCTCATCTCCGGGTAGGCGCATTGGGCCTCGATGCCCTGCCCCTGCAGATAGTCCGCCATCCGCTTCCGGATCGTTCCAAACTCCATCCTTCTCCCCCCGCTTCCCACAGTCTTTCCACCCGTCAAAACACTCCAGGTCACGCTCAATCTCTTACCGCCAGCAGTCCCCACCAGTACACCAATTCCTCCCCCAGGTATACCGGCTGGGCACTGCGTACCGTAAAAGTCTGGCCTCCCCAGGCAAGGTACCCGTCGCCCAGCTCATCCAGAGCCATGTCCGGGCCGCCCAGGCAGATCCATCGGTCCTGCCGTACCAGCCCCAGAGGGGTAGGCTGCCGCTGGAAGAAATCCGCCCCCTTCTCCTGAACGGGCTGGAGGAAGGCCCGGCACGCCGTGCCCTCCTCCTGCCCCTGCCGGTAGAGGGTGACGGTCTGACCATATCTGGATAAAATCTGTCTCCAGCGGTCGGTCATCCCTCCACCCCCCGAAACAGAAATCCCCGGTCCTTCAGATAGGGCCCCAGCACCGTCTCGCCCTGGAGCCGGAGGGCGGCGGAGCGCTCCCGATCCTGAACGCAGTCCGCCTCCCGGATGGTAACGCTTCCGGCAGTAAACTCGGTCCCGCCGCCGTACTGGCCTCCGGCCAGCCCTGCCAACGCCACCCAGGCGCACCCCAGCACGAAGGCCGGGCCGCAGTCCTCCGGACTCACCCCGTCCCGGAGCCGTCCGGTCATCTCAGTCTCCGCCGCCCGGCACAGGGCCTCCAGGGCCGCCTGCTGGCCGTCGTCTACATGACCCAGACTCTGGGCCATTGCCATGATCTCCTCAATCATTTCAGCTTCAGCACCTTGGCGGCATCGGTGAACAACTTGGCAAAGCCGGAGATGCTGGTGATAGCGGCCCGCTCCAGCTGGCGATCAATGAGCTTGTCATACTCCACCATCACGTCGGAGCCCTGTACCATCTCCAGAGCGTAGTTCTTGTCCAGGCCGATGAGCTTACCGCTCTCCAGAGCGGAGGTGCGCAGCAGGGTGGCCCCCAGGGGGGTGGACAGCTTGCCGGTACCCTGGAAGTTGAGGCCGGTAAGGGGATTCTGGAACTCGTCCATCTTAAGCAGCTGGCGCATCATGTCGCCGGACACCAGCAGGGTGTTCATCTCGTAGGGGTCAAACTGGGCCCAGAAGTCCACCAGATCGTCGTAGGTCAGGGTACCGGAGGAGCCGCCAATGGGGTCGGAGCCCACGGTATACTCCTTGGCGGGGTTCTCGTTGCCGTCGCCGTGGAGAAGCACATCAATGGCATCCTCCAGGTGCATCCGGTTGATGTGGGCGCCGATCTGCCGCAGGGTGACGGAGAACAGGTCCAGCTTCTGATAGCGGATGGCTTCGTAGGAGGCCACCAGCATCCGGCCCCGCTTGTGGAGCTTGACCAGGTTCTCCTGGGTCTTGACCTGGGTCTGGGGGATGGTGGCGCCCTCCTCCACATGGCGCAGGGCCTTCTGGTCATCCTCGGGCACAGAGGCAATGGAGCGGTAGTCCATGCCATCGAAGCGGGTGACGGCTGCGGTGATGTGGGGCAGCAGGTCGGCCTCCTCCATACCCTGGCGCACCGACCGGGCGATGTACTCGGGGAAGAGGACGGCGGACTGGCTGGTGGAGAAGAACTTTTCCACCACGTCACTGCCCGCGCCCTTCACCTTGATGTCAAAGCGCTTGAGCTGACGCTGATAGGCGTCCAGGCCTTCCAGAGGAGTGCCCTTGTACTGCTCCGAGGGATCCTCCCGCTCCAGCACCTGGGTAAAGGTGCGGCCCGCCTCGTTGTACATACCCTTTTCCAGTCTCAGATTGTCAAACCGATAGCTCATATTCCCATCCTCCCTTTCTTACAGACGCACCACAGCGCCGTCGGTCTCCACACGCACCACCAGGTACTCCACACCGGCGGAATCGTTCTTCTTTACCCCGCCGGCGCTGTCAGCGGACAGCTTGACCCAGCCCGCCTGGATATCCTCGCCGGTGGCGGCCACCTTTACCAGGCCGCCCAGCTGAACGGCGGCATAGCCGTCCTCCGCGGACAGGGCCACGCCGCAGAACTTCTCGCCGTCGGTACAGGGGCCCACCGTGCCGTCCTCCGTCACCTTGACCACCTGACCGGCGATCACACCCTCGCCGCAGGCAAAGGTAGCCACCACTTCGCCGATGCCCTCAAAGGAAATCTTGCTGCTCATGTTTCTACTCCTTTCTTTTTGTCGGGGCCAATCCCCGTCATTGCGCGCCAGTGCGCACACTGGCGCAGCAATCCGTTATCGTCGGTTTCAGATCAAAAATGCCCCGTCCCGTCCCTCCGCCGGGACCTGCCGCTCCCAGGCGGGCAGCTGGGTCTCCACGCCCCAGGCCTTGTCCACCTGGACCTCAAAGGCCTTCTTCAGCGCGTCCAGTTCCGGCTCCTCCAGCTTCCGGACAATGCTCTTCAGCGTCTCCTGCTCCAGAGCCAGCCCGGCCACGCCGCCCAGGCGCACCACCTCGTCCTTGAGCTGCTGGAGGTACTTGCGCCCCAGGGCGGCCTCCCGCTCCAGCTGTTCCATATCCTGTCTCATGCTCTTCATCACCCCCGCGTTTTTCTGGGCCGGCACCGCCACAAAGGACCACTCGTAGGCGTCGGTGGCGTGGACCAGATCGGCCCAGCACAGCTTGCCGCCGTACTCCCTGCCCTTCTCATGGGCGCACCGGCTTCGGTCATGGATGTTCTCTCCGCAGATGGAGCATCTGGCCTCCTCCACCGCGCAGCCCACGCTCACCTCCTTCTTGATGCCGCCCTCGATCTCAGCAATCAGGTCCTTGTTGCTCTCGGTCCGCAGCATATAGGCGTAGCCCTTCAGGTAACACAGAGCGTCCCCCGCCGCCGTGAGGACGCTCTCATCCCGCACCAGTTCGGTGCGGTAGATGCGGGCGGTCTGTCCGGCGGCGCTCCACTGGTGGTCGAAAATACCGCTCTTGCCCACAAAGAGGGGGGCCAGCTCCTCCAGAGTCTCCGCCGGGAACCGCTCCCCGTCCCGATCCACCTCGTTGTCGCACAGCCGTACGGCGAAGGTGTATACCTCCTCCTCCGTCAGTTTTTTGCGGCTGATGGCGTTGATCAGCCCCAGCTCGTTCTGATCCAGGGCGGTACCCTGATCCACCCCCGCCTGCTTGTTGATGTTCATACCGTCTCTCCCTTCTCTCTGGCCTCGTTGTCCATCTCCACCGTCCGGGCCTGCTGGCGGTAAAGCTCCGCCCGAGCCTCCTCCACCAGGTCCTGGAGGTTGATATCCTTCCACTCCACCGTCACCTTGGGATCATACCCGTGGAGCCTGAGCCACAACTCGCAGATCCGCTCCACCACCGGCTCCAGTCCCCGGCGGATGGCGGTGATCTCGCTGGTCATCATATCAGCCTGCTGGGTACTCATCCGCTCGGTGGAGGACCAGGACAATCCCAGCAGGAAGGGCGGGATGCCGGTGCGGGATACCAGCTGTTCCAGGATCTGCCGTACCGGCACCTCGCTGTCCAGCACCTGGTTGTCCGCGCCGATCACTTTGATGTCCACATCGCCTACCGCCACAAAGTCCCGGACATTGCCGTGCTTGCCCGCCTGCATGGCGGCGGACCACTCCCGGGCGATCTGGCGGCTGCGCTCCTGCACCATGCTATGATCCAGGGGATTGTCCCCCGGCTTGTACACCACCGCAAAACGGACATTGCCCATCCGCTCCCAGTTCATGCCCATGGCCTGATAAATTTTGAGCAAAATTTCAGTCAGGAAGGGCATGGACCGCAGCAGACTCACCCCATAGGGGCTGTCCGTCTCAGGCTGAAAGGGGGTGAAGAGGAGCAGCTCCTGCCGGGGCAGTTCCCGCATGGTACCGTCGGTCCCCCGGCCCCAGATGGCAAACTCCATCGGGGTGTCCCCTTCTTTAATCTCGATGTCGGCCACGTTTCCGCACAGCAGGGCGGCGATGTCCCGCCGTCTCCGGTCAGGGACGATCTCCCCCACCGCCCGGCCGCAGGTGAGCATAGAGTCCAGATAGCAGTCCAGGAAGGACTGGATGCCCCGCTGGCCCCGTCCGGTATCTACGTGCTGTAAAAACCACTCCAGCTCCTCCTGGGCCCGTTTGTCTCCGCACTGCACAATCACCCCGCCTGCCAGCCGGATCAGTTTCCAGATGGCGGCATCCACAATGGGCACCGCCTCCCGGATGCTGCGATAGAGGGCGATCTCCCCCTGCCGCAGGGGCACATAGCCGTCCAGCACACCGAAGGGATGCCTGCCTCCCTCCCGGATCTGGACCGCCAGTCCGCCGCTCTCCGGCCCACTTTTCTTATGGAACAGTCCCATAACCACACTCCTTTTTCTCAAAACCGCTCCCGCTCCACGCACAGCCCTCCGAAAAATCCGCCCTCGCCTCCCGCCGCCACCGTGGCGGCGAAATACCGGATGTCGTCCATGGCGTGGTCGTGTATCTTCTGTACCCGGTCCCCCACTGCCTTCTCATCCCAGCAATAGAGGGAAAATTCCCGGATGGCGTCGGCGCAGGGCGCGCAGATTACCAGCTTGCGCTGCCGTAACAGATCGGCGGTCACGCGGATACCGGCCAGCACGTCGTTATTGGCCTTTTCTACCCGCCAGCCCTGCCGCCGCAGCAGCTCGATAAAACTGGCGGCGGAGGGGTCGATCACCACCCGCCGGATGGTCCTTCCCCCTGCCAGCTGCTCCAGATCCCGGGCGTACTCTCCGTCGGTTTTCTGCCTGCCCTCCCGCCGGGAGTCGTAGTAAAACTCCTTGACCCGGTACCACACTCCATCCCGCAGACCCCACAGGCCGAAGGAAGAGGGATTCACCGTCCCGTAGTCGCAGGAGATGCACCACTGTTCCATCTCCCCCTGGGGCACAGGCTTCACATAGCTCTCATCAAAAAAGTCGTATACCCGCCCCTCTGCCGCCGCCCACTCTCCCAGCACGAACCGCCGGTAGAAGGTCCCGCTGAAGTTGCGAGTATACCGCCGGATGACTCTGGGGGAGAGGGCTGGGTTGTCCTGCATGGTAAAGTGGAGGTAGAGGGCATTGTGTTCCTCCTTCTTCTGGATCCACTCCTTGTAGAACCAGTGCTCCGGCCCCTCCGGGTTGCAGGAAAACCACATCCGGCTCCCCTCTACCGAGCACCGGGCGCAGGCTTGCTCCACAAAGGACCGGGGCATGAGGGCCACCTCGTCCAACAGCACCCCCGCCAGGGTGATGCCCTGGATGAGGGCGGCACTTCCCTCGTCCTTTCCGCCGAAGAGGTAGAAGGTATTCTCCCGCCCGCCGAAGCGGACGGTAATCAGATTTTTGGACACCTTCTCCTCCCACTGAAAGCCCAGCTCCCTGAGTACCGGTAGCAGCCCACCCAGCAGATTGCGCCGCAGACCAGTGACCGTCTTGCCGCACAGGCCGAAGGCCTGACCATGGAAGGTCCGCATGGCCCAACAGAAGAAGGACAGACCCATACACATGGTCTTGCCGCTGCGTACCGCCCCGTCGCAAATTAATGCTTCCCTGTCCCGCACTTCCGGGTCGCACCACCAGGTGAGCACCTGCTTCTGCTTGGGGGAAAACGTCCGAAATTTCATCTATCCTCCTCAGCCTTCCGTTCCCATGCCTGAAAGAACTCCGCCTGCTTGTCCTCCTGTCCGTCAGAAAGCTCCACCAGCAGTTTGAGTACCGTCAGCCGATCCACCAATTGAATTTCCACAGCTCCTTTGTCGGTACGTTTGAATCCAGTGAGCGCCGTCAAATCCAGGCTGTCGATTTCCTCCACTTCTCCTTCTTCCAAAAAGGCCAGCTTGACCGCATCGTTGGCCTTGCACTTGGCCAGTTTCTCCATCAGTTCCAACAGCCTGCCCCTCTCACTGTCCACCGCACTCACTCCTCACCCTTGGCGTCCCAGGGCCAAAAGTTGGATGTTTGCGTACACCGAAGGAGAAAAAAAGTCAAAAAAAATTTGGAACCGCTCCGGTCATCCCGGAGCAGCCCCAAATTTTGGTTTATTTACTTGTCTGTGTTACCGGATCAGTCGTCCCGGTCGGCATCCCAGTCGATGATTACACCGGTAACCGCGTTGATGTTGCAGTCGTACTCCATGTTGCCGTTGCGCATCTCCACTTCGTACACATACCGGCCGTCGTCCCGGTCCAGTTCGCACTTGACCACGGTGGTGCCGGCAGGAGCCTTGGCCAGGGCGATCTCCTTGGCCTTGGCCTCAGTGATGAGGTCGTCCTGGGTGGCGGTGCTGCTGCCGCTGCCCTTCAGGGAAAAGTCATCCCACTCCCGGTCATAGGAGAGCACCGCGCCGCTGGTGGCGTCGATATCGTAGTCGTACTCCGTGTTGCCGGCGTAGAACTCCACCTCATAGTGTACCCGACCGTCATCCCAATCCAGCCCGGCCTTCACAAAGATGGCGTCGCCGGCCTTCACGCCCGCATGATTGAGGGCCGCATTCTTGGCCTGTTCCACGGTAATATAGTTGGAGGCGCCGGGAGTGGATGCAATATACTGGTCCTGCGTGGTAAGCACAGCAGTATAGGTGGCGGAATCGTAATCCACCTTCAGACCGGCGGCCTCGCAGATGGCCCGAACGGGGGCGTAGGTAGTACCGTTATAGGAGAAGAGGGGTACCTCATTTCCATCGGCGTCCTTGGGCTGGAACCGTGCGCCGTTCAGGGTCACCTGAATATCGTCCTCAACCTTGATGGTTCTGGTAGCCGCCATGGCGGTAACTCCCAATCCCACTGCCAGAGACACAACCAACATACCGGACACAAAACCTTTTCCAAAACCTCTTTTCATCTGAAAAACTCCTTTACAATGAAATTTATGATTTACTTCATGGGCCTCACCGGCCCTTCTGCCTATACAATGGTGCAGCCCGCCCAAATATTGCACAGAATCTGAAAGTTTTTTATTTTTTATTTTCCCGCGAAAAAATCTTGACTTTTTCCAAATATCTTATATAATAATAGGGCTTGTTCGTGACAAGCCATCCTTGCTCCCGCAAAGGGCGGGGGCCATATGTCCATAAGGAGGTGCAAAGAAAATGGCAAAACTCAGCGGTAACTACGAGGTGGTCTACATCCTCAATCCCAACCTGGGTGAGGAGGCCACTGCTGCCATGGTGGAGAAGTTCAAGACTCTGGTGGAGCAGAACGGCACCCTGGCTGAGGTCGACGAGTGGGGCAAGCGCCACCTGGCCTATCCCATCAATGACCTGACTGAGGGCTACTACGTGCTGATGACTTTCGAGTCCAAGCCCGAGTTCCCCCGCGAGCTGGATCGTATCCTGCGGATCACTGACGGCGTGATGCGCTCCCTGATCGTCTGCAAGGACGAGTAAGAGAGGAGAGGCTTCATGCTGAACCGTATTATTCTCATGGGTCGTCTGACCCGTGACCCTGAACTCCGGCACACTCAGACCGGGACGGCTGTGGCCTCCTTCTCTCTGGCTGTGGACCGGGACTTTAAGGACAAGACCACCGGCGAAAAGGCCACCGATTTCATTGATATCGTGGCTTGGCGTCAGACGGCGGAATTTGTCTCCCGTTTTCTCACCAAGGGCCGTATGGCCGTGGTAGAGGGCCGGCTCCAGCTGCGTGACTGGACCGACCGGGACGGCAACAAGCGCCGCACTGCCGAGGTGGTGGCCGACAACGTGTATTTTGGCGACTCCAAGCGGGACGCCGAGGGCGGCGGATACAGCGCACCCTCCGGCGGCTACGGCACGCCCGGCGGCTATGCGCCCCCCGCGGCCCCTGTTGGCGGCGGCTATTCCGCCCCTGCCGGCGGCGACCAGTTTGCCGAACTCACTGAGGATGACGGCGAATTGCCCTTCTAAACCGAACACAGCGGCGGATGCCGCATCATAAAACAAGCCGGACTATAGGCCCGGAACAAGGGAGGTTTTCCAGTTATGGCTATGGATAGAGAGCGCCCCCGCGGCCGCAAGCGCCGCAAGGTCTGCACCTTCTGTGTGGACAAGGTGGAGCACATCGACTATAAGGACGCCGTGAAGCTGCGTCGGTTCCTGTCCGAGCGGAGCAAGATCCTGCCCCGCCGCACCACCGGCACCTGCGCCATGCATCAGCGTCAGCTCACTGAGGCCATCAAGCGTGCTCGTCAGATCGCGCTGCTGCCCTTCGTGACCGACTAATAGCGTCATTGAACAGCCGGGCCAATGGCCCGGCTGTTTCTTTTTGCTCTGACCATCCTCCAGTACCTCTGTAGGGGCCGATGCCCACATCGGCCCGTCTCTTCCCTCCCGAAACACCTTGACAGCCCGTCCCGGTTGTCATAGAATATTCCCGATGCAAACATCCCGGTGTTTTGTCAAAACCGGAGGTATTACATACAAATCAGACGAAGGAGAACAGACCTGTGATCGAACTGAAACACTTATCCAAGGTCTTTCCCACGGCGGACGGGGACTTTGAGGCCCTGTCGGATATCAACCTGACCATTGGGGACGGGGATATCTTTGGTATCGTCGGCATGAGCGGCGCGGGTAAATCCACCCTGGTGCGCTGCATCAACCTGCTGGAGCGACCCACCCAGGGAGAGGTCCTCATCGACGGAGAGAACCTGATGGAACTCTCCCCTGCCCGTCTGCGCCAGACCCGCCGGTCCATCAGCATGATCTTCCAGCAGTTTAACCTGCTGATGCAGCGGACCTGCCTGAAGAACATCTGCTTCCCCATGGAGATCGCCGGCGTCCCGGCGGCGGAGGCCAAAAAGCGGGCCCTGGAGTACCTGGACATCGTGGGCCTGCCCGACAAGGCCAATGCCTACCCCGCCCAGCTCTCCGGCGGCCAGAAGCAGCGCATTGCCATCGCCCGTGCTCTGGCTTCCAACCCCAAGATGCTGCTGTGCGATGAGGCCACCTCCGCTCTGGACCCCACCACCACCCGCTCCATCCTGAAGCTGATCCAGGACATCAATAAGCGCCTTGGCATCACTGTGGTGGTCATCACCCACGAAATGGCGGTGGTGGAGGAGATCTGCACCCATGTGGCCATTCTGGACCACGGCCATATGGTGGAGACCGGCACCGTGGAGGAGGTTTTCTCCAACCCCAAGACCGAGGCCGGCCGCAAGCTGGTGTTCCCCGAGGGCGCTCATATCGACCAGTTCCCCGTGGCCAGCGTGGTGCGGGTGGTGTTCAACGGCGGCTCCTCCTATGAGCCTCTCATCGCCTCTCTGGCCATCGACTGTGGGGTCAAGGTCAACATTCTGGGTGCCGATACCCGCAACGTGAACGGCAAGGCCTTCGGCTCCATGCTGCTTGGCCTGCCTGAGGACAAAACCGAGGCCGCTAAGGCCATGAACTATCTGCGCGCCCAGAAGGACGTGACTGTGGAGGAGGTGCCTGATTACCATGGCTGATCTGCTGCAAAATGAAGAGGTCCTCCGTCTGCTGGAGCTGAGCAAAAACGGCCTGCTCTTTGCCATCTGGGAGACCCTGTATGTAACGGTGATCTCCACCTTCTTTGCCTATGTCATCGGTCTGCCCCTGGGTGTCATCGCCGTGGTGGGTGAGCCCAATGGCGTACTGCCTCTGCCCCGTCCGGTGATGGCGGTGCTGAATTTTGTGATCAACATTCTGCGTTCGGTGCCCTTCCTCATCCTGATGGTGGTGGTTATTCCCCTGTCCCGGCTGATCCTGGGCACCTCTATCGGCACGGTGGCCACCATTGTACCTCTGATCGTGGCTGCCTTCCCCTTTGTGGCACGTCTGGTGGAGGCCTCTCTCCGTGAGGTGGACAGCGGCGTGGTGGAGGCCGCCCAGTCCATGGGCTGCTCTCCCTTCCAGATCATCACCAAGGTGATCCTGCCTGAGAGCCGCCCCTCCCTGATCTCCGGCTTCACCACCGCCTTCATCACCATCCTCAGCTACGGCGCCATGGCGGGCGCCATCGGCGGCGGCGGCCTGGGCTCCATGGCCCTCAATCTGGGCTATCAGCGCCGGATGAATATCATCCTGTGGGTGTCTGTGGTGGTGCTGGTTATCCTGGTCCAGATCTTCCAGTCCATCGGTACCCGGGCCTCGGTCCGTCTGGATAAGCGGATTCGCAGCACAGACCGGAAGAAGAAGCTCAAGACCAACCGGGCAGAAAAGTCCGGAATCCATTAATCATCTGTTTGGACGGGGTGCGCAAACTTTTTGGTATGCGCACCCCGTTCTTTTGTCTAAACTGTCTACTTGACGAATGAGTGAGGGAGGCATATACTAAATGCAACCCAAAGGGAACTGAATAACGCCCCTCAAACGCAATGAAGAGAAGAGTAACCAGAAAGATACGGCACAGAGAGCCCGGTATGGTGGGAACGGGTACGGAAGGTTTTGGTGAAGATGGTCTTGGAGCGGCGCACCGACTACCGTTTGGTATAGGCTGCGACGGGTGCGCCCGTCAGCGCGCAGGAGTATGACTGTACTCCATAAGGCCCCTGTCGTGAGGCAGAGGTGAAACAAGGTGGTACCACGAAGCGGAAAGCTCTCGTCCTTGAACTTTATTCAAGGGCGTTTTTTTGTACTCTGATTTGGGTAACACCTGTGAACATGAAAAGGAGAAATGTACCATGAAGAAGCTTGTCTCTCTGCTCCTGACCGGCGCTCTGTCTTTCGGCCTGCTGGCCGGCTGCGGCGGCGGTAACTCCGGCTCCGCCAACACCCCCGCCGGTAATTCCGAGACCCCCTCCGGCAACTCCGAGACCCCCGCTGTGGAGAACACCGCCTCTCTGGAGGGCACCACCATCAAGGTCGGCGCCACTCCCGCCCCCCACGCTGAGATTCTGGAGGTAGCCAAGGGCATCCTGGCTGAGCAGGGCATCACCCTGGAGATCGTGGAGTTCAACGACTACATCCAGCCCAACCTGGCAGTGGAGAGCGGTGAGCTGGACGCCAACTACTTCCAGCACATCACCTACATGAACGAGTTCAACGTCAGCGACGGCACCCACCTGGTCAGCGCCGCTGAGATTCACTACGAGCCCTTCGGCCTGTATGCCGGCAAGACCGCCAGCATCGACGAGCTGGCTGACGGCGCTCAGATCGCCGTGCCCAACGACACCACCAACGAGGCCCGCGCTCTGCTCCTGCTCCAGCAGGAGAACCTGATCACCCTGAAGGAGGGCGCCGGCATCACCGCCACCAAGGCCGATATCGCTGATAACCCCAGGAACCTGGACATCGTTGAGCTGGAAGCCAGCCAGCTGCCCGTCCGTCTGGGCGATGTGGACATGGCCGTTATCAACGGCAACTACGCCATCGACGCCGGCCTGAAGGTTTCTGACGCTCTGGCCGTTGAGTCCGCCGACGGCGAGGCCGCCCAGGCTTACGTCAACGTGCTGGCCGTTAAGGAGGGCCGCGAGAACGATCCCGCCATCCAGGCTCTGGTGGAGGCCCTCAAGAGCGACGAGGTCAAGACCTTTATGGATGAGACCTACGAGGGCGCCGTTGTCCCCATGTTCTAATCTTTCCAGCATCTAAGCAAGGCCCGCCGGATGGCGGGCCTTGTTTGTTGCCCAAAATTCCTATTGAATTTGTGGGATTTATGTGGTATGCTGATACCAACCTGAGAAACATACTGGGAGGCTGCACACTATGAAGATCGCCCATTCCATTCCCGAACTGATTGGCAACACCCCCCTGCTCCGCCTGGAGCGCTTTGCCCCCGGCGGCGGCATCCTGGGCAAACTGGAGAGCTTCAATCCCCTGTCCTCCGCCAAGGACCGTGCGGGACTGTATATGATCCGGGCCGCTGAGGAAGCCGGCCTGCTCAAGCCGGGCGCCACCATCGTGGAGCCCACCAGCGGCAATACCGGCGTGGCCCTGGCCTATATCGGCCGCCAGCGGGGCTATCGTGTGGTGCTTACCATGCCTGAGACCATGAGCCAGGAGCGTCGCTCCCTGCTGTCCGCTCTGGGGGCGGAGCTGGTACTCACGGAGGGTGCTAAGGGCATGAGCGGTGCCATTGCCAAGGCCAAGGAGCTGCTGGAGGCCGACCCCTCCGCCTGGATGCCCGACCAGTTTAACAACCCCGCCAACGCCAAGGCCCATTATGAGACCACCGGCCCTGAGATCTGGCGGGATACCGATGGCACGGTGGACGTGTTGGTGGCCGGCGTAGGTTCCGGCGGCACCATCACCGGCGCGGGCCGTTTCCTGAAGGAGCAGAATCCCAACATTAAGGTCGTGGCGGTGGAACCCGCCGAGTCCGCCGTTCTGTCCGGCGGCCAGCCCGGCCCCCACAAGATTCAGGGCATCGGCGCCGGCTTCGTCCCTGGTACCCTGGACATGGGGGTAGTGGACGAGGTCCTTACCGTCCCCGGCGCAGAGGCCATTGCCTCCGCCAAGGAACTTGCCCGGGCCGAGGGTATTCTGGTGGGCATCTCCTCCGGTGCTGCCGCCTGGGCGGCCCGGGAGCTGTCCAAGCGGCCCGACTTCCAGGGCAAGACCATCGTAGCCGTTCTGCCCGACACCGGCGAGCGCTACCTCTCCACCGGCATCTACGCATAAAAAAGAAAGGACGCTGCTCACGCAGCGTCCTTTTTTCTTTCCTCAGCGTTTTGGAACCCCCAGCAGCCACAGGGCTGCGCCAGGGATGGCGCATATCTGAGGGCGGAGCACAAGGAATACCAACTGGCGATTCATGAGCCATATATACGCCGGGATCTGAGGAACTTCTACCAGCGCATCATAGGGCACGCCCAATGCGGTCTGGATCACCTGGATCAGTCCCACCACCAGCGGCGGAAGCAGCAACACCACACATACCGCCAGCAGAAGCAACACACCCCGCCGGGCCCAGGCCATCCACGTCCGCTCTTCCGGCGGCCGGATCACCCGCAGCAGCCACAGCCCCTGAAGGGCGCACCAGCCCAATATCAGCCATAAGGCGGGCCTCAGCAAACCGTTGGTAAGGGCGGTCACCAGCACCGCCCCTACATTGCCACGCTTTAGCATCTCATTCAGCCACGGTGCAGGAAGCGTCAGCAGCAGAAAAATCGCCGCCAGGGTCAGACAGCCCACTGCCAGCCGCTTGGCCTCCCGCTGCTTGTCCTGCTCCACAGGCAGGCCGTACAGCACCTGATTTACATCAGTCTCCAGCGCCTGGGCGATCCTGACCAGCATCTCAATGTCCGGCCTGCTCCTGCCCGTCTCGTAGTTAGACACCGTCTGTCGGGTAACAAATAGAGCTTGCGCCAGTTCCTCCTGGGTCATGCCCTTTTTCTCCCGCAGCGTCCTGATGTTCTTTCCAATATCCCGCATATCCGCTCACCTCGTCTACAGGATAAGCCGGACCTTCGGATTTGTCACGCAAAGAACCTTTTACATAGGAACTCAGTCGGCGTTTTCGCAACTCTCCGGACACTTCTCCTGATGCCGGCGGACCAGATCGGCCAGGGTCACATGATCCACCACCCCGGACACCGCAGCCTGGATCTCCCTCCAAATCTCCACGGTAACGCACCTGTCTGCCCGTCCGCACCGGCACACATCGTCGGCATCGGCACAACTCACCGGAGCCAGATTACCCTCCAGCACCCGCAGGATCTCGCCTACCGTGTATTCCTCCGGCTCCCGGGTCAACAGGTAGCCGCCGCCGGCGCCCCGCACCGAGCGCACCAGACCAGCCCGAGAGAGCTGGGTCACAATCTGCTCCAAATATTTGTCGGAAATATCCTGCCGCTGGGCCACATCCCGCAGAGGTACCGCAGTACCGTGGCTATGGAGCGCCACGTCCAGCATCAGCCGCAGGGCATATCGTCCCTTGGTAGAAATTTTCATACGATCCCTCCTGACTTTTCAAATATAATACCATAATACTGGTAGGATTTCAAGCAAAATTTCCCCTTGACTTTCGCACCAAAAAGTGCTAAAGTCTCTTTCAAAGGAAGGAGCGTGCCCGTCATGCTGAAGCGTACCGGTTATGGATACGGCTATTACCGCTGCTATTTTGCCAGCGGTGTTTCTGCCTGCCCATAACCGGCTGACCGGGTTTCGTTCTGATAACGGACGGAAAAGATCCGCAGCTGCCTTTGGGCGGCTGCGGATCTTTTGTATTTGGAAAGGAGAACACATATGGTCGTTATTATGAAGCGGGGCTTTACCCCTGAGGAACTGGAAAAAGCCATCCTCACCATGGAGGAGGGCGGCGTCAAGGTCATGGTGTCCAAGGGCGCTGAGACCACCATTTTGGGTGCCGAAGGCAATGCCGACGGCATTGACCAGGAGAAGCTGTCCCTGCTGCCCGGCGTGGACCGGGTGATGCGGGTCACCGAGCCCTATAAGAAGGCCAACCGGAAGTACCATCCGGAGGATACGATCATCGACCTGGGGGGCGGCGCTCTGGTGGGCGGCGAGAAGCTGGCCGTCATTGCCGGTCCCTGCTCGGTGGAGAGTGAGGAGCAGATCGTGGGCGTGGCCCAGGCCGTCCAGGCCGCCGGAGCCGCCGCCCTGCGTGGAGGCGCCTTCAAGCCCCGTACCTCCCCCTACTCCTTCCAGGGCATGGGCAATGACGGCATCCGGCTGCTTCAGGAGGCCCGCGCAGTCACCGGCCTGCCCATTGTCACTGAGATCATGTCCACCGACAATGTGGAGATGTTCGAGATGTGTGTGGACGTGATCCAGGTGGGGGCCCGCAATATGCAGAACTTCGACCTTTTGAAGCAGCTGGGCAAGACCACCAAGCCCATCCTGCTCAAGCGGGGACTCAGCTCCACCATTGAGGAGTGGCTCATGTCCGCCGAATACATCATGGCCGGCGGCAACGAAAAGGTCATCCTGTGTGAGCGGGGCATCCGCACCTTCGAGACCTTCACCCGCAATACTCTGGATCTGTCGGCAGTGCTGGCGGTGAAGCAGCTGTCCCACCTGCCGGTGGTGGTGGACCCCTCCCACGCCTGCGGCAAGGCCTGGATGGTGGAGCGGATGAGCATGGCGGCCCTGGCTGCCGGGGCCGACGGCCTCATTGTGGAGGTCCATAACGATCCTCCCCATGCCCTCTGTGACGGGGCCCAGTCCATCACCCCCGCCCAGTTTGACGCTCTGATGGACAAGCTGCGTACCCTGGCCCCCTGCGTGGGCCGTACCCTGTAAAAAGGAGAGTCCCGGTATGAAAAAAACACTTGTTATCGTGGGTCTTGGTTTAATCGGCGGCTCCATGGCTCTGGCCCTAAAGGGCTTTGAGGACTATGAGATCGTAGGCGTGGACGTGTCCCAGCCCACCCTGCGCTACGCCAGCGAACACGGCGTGGGCGACCGGGTCACCGAGTACGCCGCCGATGTGATCCCCCAGGCCGACGTGGTGGCTCTGGCCCTTCATCCCCAGGGCATCCTGGACTTTCTGCACACCTACAAAGACCAGTTCAAGCCCGGCGCACTGGTGTGGGACGTGTGCGGCGTTAAGTCGGCCATTCTGGAGGGAGCAAACTGTCTGCCCGACACGGTGGACTTCATTGGCTGCCATCCTATGGCTGGTACTGAGTTCTCCGGCGTGGAACACGCCTTTGCCGAGCTGTTTCAGGGCTCTCACTTCCTGCTGATCCCCCGGGAAACCAGCCAGCCGGAGCACCTGGCCCTGTTGGAACGTCTGGCCGCCTATATGGGCTGCAAGGATGTCCACCGCACCACCGCCCAGGCTCACGACGCCCTCATCGCCTATACCAGCCAGGTGATGCACATTATCGCCGTGGCGGTGTGTGATGACCCCACCCTCTTTGACTGCAAGGGCTACGAAGGCTCCTCCTTCCGTGGCTGCACCCGGGTGGCCGCTCTGGATGTGGGACTGTGGACCCAGCTTTTCTCCCTCAACCAGCCCGCTCTGCTGGAGGTGCTGGACCGGCTCATCGGCAATCTTCAGTCCTACCGGGAGGTGCTGGCCACCGGCGACCGGAAGGCCCTGGCGGACAAGCTGGCCTTCTCCGCCGCCCGCAAACGGCAGATGGACCTGCCCGGCCCCGATCTGCTGGAGTAAATCAAAAGGACGTGCCTTTGAAGCACGTCCTTTTTGATTATTGGTATTGGAAGATATTCATATCCTCCAGAGTCAGATCCTGGTCGTAGGGATTGATGAGCTGGTTGACGGTCTCCAGGGTCTCCTCCGGGTAGAGCTGATAGCAGTATTGGCCCCAGCCGGGATAGTAGGTGTTTCCGTCTCCAGTGAGGGTAGCACTGGTCATGCCGTTCTCAAAGTCAAAGCCCAGAGCAGGCTCCGCAAACCATAGCATCTCACCAAACTCCAGGTTGGTGTTCACATACTCCAGGAAGATCTCGATATAGCGGTTAATCTTCTGGGGGTTAGACAGCGCTTTTTTCAGAATGGTGCCGATCAGCTGCTGCTGGGTCCTGGTACGCCCAATGTCGTTGTCCGGATAGGCGGAGTAGATGTTGTTGGGATAGGTGCCAGGACCATCGGAGTTTTTCCGGCACCGGGCCACGTTAAGCACGTCCTGCCCGTCCAGATGCTGGAGGCCCGGCTCATAGTGGATGTGCAGATCCTGGGTGGGATCGTCGTAGGCCATGTGGACGGGCACGTTGAACTCAATACCCCCCAACTCATCCACCAGCTCCTTGAATCCATCCATGTTGACTCCCACATAGAAGTCAATGGGGATACCCAGCATATCCGATATGGTGTCCCGCAGGGCCTCGATCCCCTGCTGGTAGACTGCGTTCAGCTTGCCGCTCTCCACCAGAGTATCTCTGGGGATGGATACCATGCCCACCGTCTGCGCCACCGTATCATAGGTGCAGACAATCATGGTATCGGCATTGCTGCCCACCTGATCCTTGGCCACCAGCAGAAAGGTATAGGTATAAGGTTTCCTCTGCCGGCCTGTGGTGGGCTCAGCACTGGTCCCCGGCTGAGCAGGTTCCGGCGTGGGCTCCGCCGCCATTTCCGGCTCCTTGGCCAGCAGCTTGTAGACGCAGAACAGCGTCACGATCAAAGCTGAGATGACCACAAGGATTCCATAAAAAATCTTCGCCGCCCGCCGTGCCGGGGAAGTCCGGCGGCGACGTTTCTTTCGGTGTGTCTGGGCCACTGAGGCGCGCCCCTTTCTCCAATCACGTTATGTCAACAAACAGTATCAGTATAGAGGAGAATGGCCCATCTGGCAAGTGTTTGCCGCAAATTTTTATCAAGTTGTCAGATTCTCCCCTCCCAGAGGAAAGACGGTACCGGCCGTGAGCAGCTTTTCCCGCAGATCCGCCCGGTAGTCGGGCTGCTCCGGGTCCAGGCTGTTGATCACCACTCTGTCGCTGCCCGCTCGGGCAGTGGAGTGGATGTACCTTCCCTCCCCCAGATAGAGGGCGATGTGCCCCGGAAAATAGAGCAGATCGGCAGGCCGGCAGGCCTCCAGAGGAATGGGCCGGACCGGGTACCCCGGCACAATGCGAGCATCCCGGTAGAGGAGCACTCCACTGAAAAACCAGGACATAAAAGTAAGCCCCGAACAGTCGATTCCCATGGGGGACTTTCCGCCCCAGCGGTACTGGGTGCCCAGATAGCTCCTGGCCCGCTCCACCACCCTGGCCCGGAGCTGTTCCTCCGGCAAATCACAGGGTTTAGCGCAATATTCCTCCAGGAAACTACCTTTTGTATAGCCTTTCCGTCCATCTGGCAGTTCGATCAGCCGCCAGCCCTCCGGAACAGCTTCCTCTATGGCAGCGACCAGACTGCCCCGGGGCAGGGTAGTCAGCACCGGCCGCTCCACCTCCGGCCCGGCCAGTATATCGGCAAAGGGAGCGGTCACCACCATTTTCCCCTGAAGGGGCCATTCCCCCGCCGGGGCCAGCTGCTCCCGCCGCACCCAGCCGGAATAGCCGTAGTGGGTACGGACCCGCCACCAATCCCCCTGGGCTTCCTCCGGTCCATAGACCGGCCAACCCATCAGGATCTCGTCCACCCGTTCTTTCTCCCCACCCGGTCCCGCATGAAGGGGGCAGAGGGGAACTGCTGCAACATATATCATAGGCCCTCGCAATCTCCACCCATTTGTGGTATGCTGAATGTACGGTTTATGGGACAGTAAATGTGATAGTCTAACTGGTAACACGGCAATAAAGGGGGTCGCTTCCATGCCGAAAAGCGCCAATCAAAAGTTGAAACTGCTCTGTCTGTGCAAGCTGTTGTGGGAGAGCACCGACGAGGAGCACACCCTTACCGTCCCTGAAATCATCTCCCGTCTGGAGGAGTGGGACATCAAGGCCGAACGGAAGAGCATCTACTCCGATATGGAAGCCCTGCGCCAGTTTGGGCTGGATGTGCAGTGCCGGAAGGGCCGCTCGCCGGGCTGGTTTTTGGGGGAGCGCCCCTTCCAGCTGGCGGAGCTGAAGCTGCTGGTGGACGCGGTCCAATCCTCCCGCTTCATCACCCAGCGGAAGAGCAGCCAGCTGATCCACAAACTGGAGTCCCAGGCCAGCATCCACCAGGCCCGTCAGCTCCAGCGCCAGGTCTATGTGGACCGGCGGGTGAAAACCATGAACGAGAGCATCTACTACACCATTGACAAGCTCCATACCGCCATTGCAAACCGGAAAACTGTGACTTTTCTCTACTTTGAGTATAACGTCCGCAAGGAAAAGGTGTTCCGCCATGATGGCCGCCGGTACACCGTCTCCCCCGCCGGTCTGATCTGGGACAATGAGAATTACTATCTGGCCGGCTATGACCACCGCTCCAAGGAGCTGCGCCACTACCGGGTAGACAAAATGGCCGATCTGGCCGTCACCTGCCTGCCCTTCACCGGGGTGCCGGAACACTTTGATATGGCAGCCTATGCGGGAAAACACTTCGGTATGTTCTCCGGCCGGGAGGGACAGGTCACCCTGCGCTGCCGCTCCAGTCTGGTGGGCGTGGTGCTGGACCGCTTCGGCCTGGATGCCATTCTGGTGCCTGACGGAGAGGATCATTTTACCGTTACCGTCTCTGCTGTGGTCAGCCCCCAGTTTTTAGGCTGGCTCTTCGGCCTGGGGGATGGGGTGCAGCTGCTCCGGCCCCAGTGGGCGGTGGAGGCCCTTCAGCAGCAGCTTTCTGCGGTAACCGGGCTGTACCAGAGCTGACTCAGCTCCAGCTCTCCCATACCTCCGGGCAGTAGCCCACGGTGGCCTGCCTGCCGTTGCGGACGATGGGGGTCTTGAGCAGCTTGGGATTGTCCAGCAGCTTCTCCAGCTTGTCAGAGTCATAGGCCAGGTAGTTGAGCAGGGCGGCGTCCGGATGCTTCTGATCAATGAGGTTATTCAGTCCCACCGCATTGACCACGCTTTTGAGCTCCCCGGCGCTCATACCGTACTTGCCCAGATCCACCGCCTGGAACTTGATGCGTCGCTCCTTGAACCAGCGCTCCGCTTTTTTCGTGTCAAAGCATTTGTTCTTTCCAAAAATCTGAATGTTCATGGCTTACTCTCCTATATAGGTGAACCGGGGGCCCTGATAGCCGTCCCGCTCCACAATCTCATTCCACATGGCCGCCGGCCGCACCCAGATGCCCCGCTCCCCGTAGAGGGCCTGATAGACCACCATGGGCTCCAGAGTCTCCGAATGGCGGGCCACATAGAGCAGCCGGTATTCGTTGCCCTTGAAGTGCCGGTAGCGGCCGGGCCGGGGCAGGTCATGATCCATAGGGAGTCCCTCCTTTTGTTATCCTGCTGGAGATATTCTACCATAACGTTCTGTGATGGACAACCGCCCTCCGTCCCCGCTCTGTCCATGCGTGCGCCGCCGCCAGATCCCATTACGCTTCGGATGGCTGTTTAGGGAAAACCCTTCCAATCCTGGGACCGCTGTGCTATAATTTCGGTAGTTACCGCTGCTCCAGGCCCATGTTCCTGTCAGCGGCTGATGTAACCGGAACCAGGCGAATCTGCTGTCCAGCCGTAGTCTCTCCGCCTGTTCCCGGTCCACCCTGCGGAATAACAAGAATGTGAGGTGCAAAGCAAAAATGAAACGAACTTGTATGTCCCTTCTGACAGCTCTATGTCTGATGCTGACTATCCTTCCTATAACGGCACTAGCAGACAGCCCAGACGATGGCACTGCCCGGACCACCATGACTCTAGCGGAATTTGTGAAAGCGGTCGAGGACGCCAACTACACCTACGACGGCGAGGGCATCACCGTCCAGTGGAGCCCTTCGTCCGCTTGCACGGACAACCAGGCAAACCATGAGTGCCTCTTTGAGGACGGAAGTGAAAAACATCCGGCCGACGGCAACAATGCCCAGCGCATCCAGGCGCCCAATGCCCAGTACCAGATCTTCGGCGGACAGACCGACGTGTCCATCTCCAACGTTCACTTCGTCTTTGTGCCCGCCGACTACACCCTGTGCATGAACAGCACATGGGGCGGCACCGCCACGGCGGACAAGACCCCCAACGCCGAGCTACAGATGCAGAACACCGGCGACGTGACCTTCACCGGTTGCACCTTCGACAAAGTCATCGCCAGCCCCTTCGGCAGCACTACCAGTACGGTCTTTGAGAAGTGCGAATTCTCCAACGTGTACAACGCCTACGCCATCAAGGACATCCACTCCGCCGACACCCTGGTGACTGGCTGCACCTTCACCAACTGTAGCGGCGGTATCTATCTGGAGGGTTCCACCCCCAAGGATGAGATCACCATCACCAACAACACCTTCATCAATATGGACACTTACGCGGAGGCGGGCAAGAAGTTTACCCGCGGCCTGATCCAGTTCTCCGCCGCAGGCGACTACAGCAATGCCGCCGTTACCATCAGCGGCAACCAGTCCGACAACGAGGCCGCCGTGCTGCGGCAGCTGAATCCCACGGTTACCGCCGCCGTGGTGGATGAGCAATCGCTGAAAGAGGATAACCAATTTGCTGACAGTGCAGCAATGTTGGTCGGTGATACGACAATTACAGCGAACAAGACCATCTATATAAACGCAGATACCGGCAATGACAGCAATGCCGGCAGTACGGATGCACCCGTCAAAACCTTTGCCAAAGCTCTGACCCTGGCCAATGCGGGGGATACCATTGAGATTACCGGCGATCTGAATCATAGCATCCAGGGAATTACTAAGCCATTGACCATTCAGGGCGCAGGAGAGGACCGCGTGGCCGTCAGCGGCGGCGTGGGGCTGCCCGTGGCCAACGGCACGGTTACCTTCCGCAATCTGAGTTTCAATGGTAGTTCTACCTTTGGAAACTATAGTCAGGGCTCCGAGTACAGCGGTCTGGATCTCGTGATCGACGACTGCGCCTTCACTCAGGCCGGCGGCAACTGCGTGTACATCATACCTGAGATCGACAGCCTCACCGTCACCAACTGCGACTTTAACAGTGCTGTGACCAGCTATCAGAAGCAGTACATGATCTGGCCCTATGCCGCCAAGACCATCACCATTACGGACAACACGTTTAACGGCCAGGGCCTTACCCGCGCTCCAATCCACCTGGGCGACGGCCATCCCGACGGCACCACTGCCACCGTCAGCGGGAATACCATCAGCGGCTTTGAGCGGGGTGTGCAGCTGGCGCTGATCAATGATGCGGAAAACACCGTGACCATCAGCGGCAACACCTTTAAGGATGTAACGCTTTCCACAGGCACTTCGGCAGAATCTTATGAGACCGCCACCGTCTTTATCCACGAGACACAGAAGAATAATACCCAGATTTCTTACACCAACAACAAGCTGACCGGCAACAGTGAGCGTGCCGTCTATACGGAGAACGCCGTCGTGGATACCGCCAAGCTGTTTACCAACTTCAGCGGCAACACCCTGGGCGACGGGGAGAACGCCCCCGACCTGGGCACGCTGGAGGAGAACGTCTTTGACCCGTTCGTGGCTCAGATCGGCCAGAACAAGTACAAGAGCCTCGACGCTGCCATTACAGCTGCCGGAAGTATGTCCGGTGACGTGATCATCACCCTGATTGCCGACGCGGATTACTCCAACGTATGCAGCAATGCGAATAACGCTTCCAATACCATTTCGTTTGACCTGTCGTCCGCAACCAAGCTGTCGAGTCTGAAAATTCAGGGCGCCAGCCAGGATGTGCAGATCATCAGCGGTGTGAATGGCAACGGCATCGACGGTGGAACTGATGTCGAGCCCCACCCCTATTGTCCCAAAATCAGTGTCAAGCTGCCGGAAGGTGTTTCCTTCACCGTGGAAAATCTGACCTTCCCCAACGACCTGCAGTTTGATTCTGATGACGGCACGGTGGTGGTGCGGAACTGTATGTTCAACGGCTCCATTTCCGGCTATCCCCAGGCCAAGAGCATCTCCTACCTGAACAACACCTTTGATTTTAAGGGCACAGCCGACAATTTCTATTCCGGAAACGCCTATCCTGTGTGGTACAAGGTGACCGACGGCAATAAGCTTGACCTGATTTTCACCGGGAACACAGTCATTGGTTGCCGCGGCGTTCATGTGGAGTGCAGAGGCGGCCAGGCCAATATCCGGGTGGACAACAACCGCTTTGATCTGTCCGACAGCAATAATCTGCTTAAAGTTGTTGCGCTCCAACTGGTGAACCAGCTCAACGGCAATATCTCCTTCCAAAACAACTATGTGGACGCTTACATGGCAATTTGCTTCTATAAAGATCTGGAAGTGGTTGACGGAGCTGCGCTCGCCGCGGAGAATAACTACCTCGTGGGCGATTGCAAGCTCTATGGCTCCAGTGAGTGGAACCAGGACATGACCGCTTCGGACGCCTTTGCCCAGAGCATTATTGATAAGCTCACCGGCACTGGCAGCACCGTGACCCCCGGTCACACGGATCACAACTATGTGGACGGCGTGTGCACCATTTGCGGCCAGTCGGAGCCCACTTCCTCCACCTCCTATGCCATCACTGTGGAGAGTAGCGACAACGGTACCGTTACCGCCAGCCGGACCCGTGCCAACAAGGGCCTCACCATCACCCTGACTGTGAAGGCCGACGAGGGCTATGCTCTGGACACCCTCACCGTTACCGATAAGAACGGCAATGAGATCAAGCTCACCGACAAGGGTGACGGCAAGTATACCTTCACTATGCCTTCCTCCGCTGTCACCGTGAAGGCCTCCTTTGCCAAGGACGACACCTCCGTGGAGACCGGCCTGCCCTTTACCGACGTGAAGGCTGACGACTGGTTCTATGAGGCCGTCAAGTACGCCTACGACAACAAGCTGATGGACGGCACTTCCTCCACCACCTTCGCCCCCCTTATGACCACCAACCGTGCCATGATCGTCACCATCCTGTGGCGGCTGGAGGGCAGCCCTGTGGTCAACTACGCCATGAACTTCAGCGATGTGGAGAGCGGCGTGTGGTACACCGAGGCGGTGCGCTGGGCGGCTGCCGAGGGCATCGTCAAGGGCTACAGCGACACCGTGTTCGCTCCCAACGACACCGTGACCCGCGAGCAGCTGGCCACCATCCTGTACCGCTATGCCGAGTACAAGGAGTACGACGTGTCCGCTAAGGGCGACCTGACCACCTTCGCCGACGGCAGCACCGTGTCCACCTGGGCAGCCGACGGCATGACCTGGGCGGTTGGCTCTGAGCTCATCACCGGCAAGGACGGCGGCAAGCTGGATCCCACCGGCACCGCCACCCGCGCTGAGGTTGCCACCATCCTCATGCGCTTCTGCGAGAATGTGGCAAAGTAATAACTGATACCATCCGGCCCGACGCGGGAAAGTTTTCCCGCGTCGGGCTTTTTATGTATCCGTACCTGCCCCTATAGCTAAGCCTCCTCCTGCAAACCGGCGGATACCCTGTCGCAAAATAATGGTATACTTTCCCCGGTTTGCGTGGTATAATACAGATGCTAATTGTGGCTTTATGCGCAACATTGCGCTTTGAATAAGGCAAGGACACAGCATGGATAGAGGCGCCAAGCGGTGCATGGCCGTTCCCTTTTTCCGGCGAGGCAGGGCCGGAAAGAGCGGAATACCACCGCTTTTCTTTTTGTGTGCTCAGATCCGGACCGTGCCCACTGATAAATACGAAAAACGGATTGATTGTAAAGGAGTGTAGTAAGACTTTTATGGCTGAAAAACTGAAAATCATTTCTCTGGGTGGTCTGAACGAGATCGGCAAGAACCTGACCGTCTATGAATACGGCGGGGATATGATCATCGTGGACGTAGGTATGGGCTTCCCGGATGACGATATGTACGGCATTGACGTGGTCATCCCTGACTTCTCCTACCTGATCAAGAACAAGGACCGCATCCGGGGCATCTTCCTGACCCACGGTCACGAGGACCACATCGGTTCCATCCCCTATCTTCTGCGGGATGTGAACGTCCCCATCTACGCCACCCGGATGACGGCCGGCCTTGTGAAGCTGAAGCTGGAGGAGCACCGTCTGGTGAACAAGACCAAGCTCATCACCTGTGAGGCGGGCGAGACCGTGAAGGCGGGCAAGTTCACCGTGGAGTTCATCCATGTGAACCACTCCATTGCCGACGCCTGCGGTTTTGCCATCAAGTGCGCCGTGGGTACCGTCATCCATACCGGTGACTTCAAGATCGACCCCACCCCCATCCAGGGCGGTATGATCGACCTGGGCCGTCTGGGGCAGTTGGGCAAGGAGGGCGTTCTGGCCCTGTTGGCCGACTCCACCAATGTGGAGCGTCCCGGCTTCACCAAGAGCGAGCGCAGCGTAGGCGACTCCTTCGACGCCCTGTTCCGGGGCTGTGAGCAGCGCATCATTATCACCACCTTCGCCTCCAATGTGGACCGCATCCAGCAGATTATCGATGTGGCCGCCCGGTATGGCCGCAAGGTGGCCGTGACCGGCCGCTCCATGGAGAACGCCATGAAGGTGTCCACCGAGCTGGGCTATATGAAGATCCCCGACGGGGTTCTGGTGGATCTGGCTCATATCAAGAGCCTGCCCAAGAACAAAATCTGCATCATCACCACCGGCAGCCAGGGCGAGACCATGTCGGCCCTCACCCGTATGGCCTTCAACACCCACCGCCAGGTGGATATCCAGGCCGGTGACCGGGTGATCCTCTCCGCCTCCGCCATTCCGGGCAATGAAAATGCCATTGGCAGCGTCATCAACGAGCTCTACCGCAAGGATGCCGAAGTGGTGAACGAGCGTGAGCGTGCCCTCCATGTTTCCGGCCACGCCTGTCAGGAGGAGCTGAAGATCATCCACGCTCTGGTGAAGCCCAAGTTCTTTATCCCCGTTCACGGCGAGCAGCGGATGCTGAAGATCCACGCCAAGCTGGCCCAGCAGATGGGCATGAACCCCAAGAATATCATCATCAGCGACATCGGCAAGGTGATCGAGCTGACTCCCAACTCCGCCAAGATCAACGGCACTGTGCCCGCCGGCCGGGTATTCGTGGACGGCTACGGCGTGGGTGATGTGGGCAGCGTGGTGCTGCGGGACCGCAAGCATCTGGCCGAGGACGGCATGATCGTGGTGGTGGTGTCCATGTCCGGGGAGGACGGCACTGTGGTGTCCGGCCCCGATATCATCACCCGCGGCTTTGTCTATGTGAAGGAGTCGGAGGGGCTGATGGAGGAACTGCGAAAAGTGGCCATTACAGCGCTGGAGAACTGCCAGCGGGACAACCTCACCGACTGGGCCGCCATCAAGTCGGAGATCAAAAACTCCATATCCAACTTCCTGTACAAGAAAACCAAGCGCAACCCCATGATCCTCCCGGTTATCATGGAGGTCTGATGCAAACAATGAAAGCGGCTGCCGCAGATGCGGCAGCCGCTTTTTTATATAAAAAACGGGGCCGCTGCCATTGGCAGCGGCCCCGTTGTGCTTGTCAAAACTTACTTCAGGTTGAAGAAAGCATCCTTGCCCAGGTACTGAGCCACATCGCCCAGCTCCTCCTCGATGCGGAGCAGCTGGTTGTACTTGGCCACACGGTCGGTGCGGCTGGGAGCGCCGGTCTTGATCTGGCCAGCGTTCAGAGCCACAGCGATGTCGGCAATGGTGGCGTCCTCGGTCTCGCCAGAGCGGTGAGACACGATGGCGGTGTAGCCGGCGCGGTTGGCCATCTGGATGGCGTCCAGAGTCTCGGTCAGGGTGCCGATCTGGTTGACCTTGATCAGGATGGAGTTGGCAACCTTCTTCTCAATGCCGGTAGCCAGACGGGTAACGTTGGTGACGAACAGGTCGTCGCCCACCAGCTGCACCTTGTCGCCGATGGCCTTGGTCAGCATAGCCCAGCCTTCCCAGTCGGTCTCGGCCATGCCGTCCTCCAGGGAGATGATGGGGTAGGTCTCCACGAACTTCTTCCACATATTGACCAGCTGCTGCTGAGTCATCTTCTTGCCGGACTTGGGCTGGATATAGCACTTCTCTTCCTCGTTCCACCACTCGGAAGAAGCGGCGTCGATGGCGATCATGAAGTCCTCGCCGGGCTTGAAGCCGGCCTCCTCGATGGCCTTCACGATGACCTTCAGAGCGTC
>NZ_CAJFGT010000010.1:0-47894 GCF_904377885.1 Flavonifractor sp. An112
GGACAGGCTGTTGCCTGTCCCGGGACGCTTTTTATTGTCCTCAGAGGCGGAAATCCTCCTCCTTGAGCTTTTCCGTGTTCAGCTTTATGGGCCGGGGCGGGCATCGCTTCATGGGGTCATAGCGAAAGGCCGCGCAGTGTCCGCCAATGGGGACAATCCCCTTCTTCCGGCAGATGACCTCCTCCTCGCTGATAACCTCCCCCTTTTTGCAGTAGGCGCAGCAGGGGTCGATATCCCTTCGAAACAGCATAGTTTCCCTCTCCCTTCCCCGGGCTCCTTTGCCTGCCCGGCAAACACACACAGCTCCACTTCTCTTACATCGTGTACAGCGCCACTTTGTCCCCCTCGGCCGTGGCCTTGATCTGCGTGATGGGGTGGTCGTAGCTGTCGATAATCTCGGTGGCCAGCTGATCCTCCACCTCCTTCTGGATCGTGCGGCGGAGGTTCCGGGCGCCATAGGTCATGGAGAAGGACTTCTTCACCAGATACTCCACCAGGGCCTCGTCGTAGGTGAAGTTGAGGCCCTTCTCCTTCAGGCTGCTGCGCAGCTCGTCCAGCATGATGCGGGCGATGGCGCGGAAGTTCTCCTCCGAGAGCTTGTTGAAGCAGATGATCTCATCCACGCGGTTGATAAACTCCGGCCGCAGGAACTGCTGCAGAGCCTTCATGGCCCGGTCCTTATCCTGCTCGTTGGCCGTCTTGTTGAAGCCAAGGCTCCCCACCTTGGTATCGCTGCCGGCGTTGGAGGTCATCACAATGACCGTGTTCTCAAAATTCACCCGCCGGCCGTGGGCGTCGGTGATCTGTCCGTCGTCCAGGATCTGCAGCAGCACGTTCAGCACATCCGGGTGGGCCTTTTCGATCTCATCAAACAGGATCACGCTGTATGGCTTGCGGCGGATCTTCTCCGTCAGCTGCCCGGCCTCATCGTAGCCCACATAGCCCGGAGGGGAGCCGATGATGCGGGACACCGAGTGCTTCTCCATAAACTCCGACATGTCCAGACGGATCAGGCTCTCCGGGGAGTTGAACAGGTCGTCGGCCAGCTGCTTGACCAGCTCTGTCTTGCCAACGCCCGTGCTGCCCACAAAGATGAAGCTCACCGGCTTGTGCTTGGGGCTGATGCCCACGCGGTTGCGGCGGATGGCTGCGGCCACGGCGGCGATGGCCTCGTCCTGGCCCACGATCTTCTTTTTCAGCCGGTCCTCCAGCTCGCTCAGGCGCTTGAACTCCGCCTCCCGGATCTTGCTGGCAGGGATCTTGGTCCACAGCTCAATGACCCGGGCCAGGTTGTCCATGGTGAGCTCCGGCTCGCCCTTGGCTTTGATGGCATCCAGCTCCTTCTGCAGCTGCAGCTCCTTGACCTTGATCTCCGCCAGACGCTCGAAATTGGGCTCGCCCTCGGTCTGGTTCTCGATCATGTCCTTTTCCTTATAGTAGTCCGCCAGCTCCCGCTCGATCTCCATACGCCGGGAGATGCTGGGGTCCTTCAAATTCAGATCCGAGCAGGCCTCGTCAATGAGGTCGATGGCCTTGTCCGGGAGGAAGCGGTCGGTGATATACCGCTCGCTGAGCAGCACCGCCTGGCGGAGGATGCCGTCGGGGATCTTCACCCCGTGGTGCTCCTCGTAGTAGTGGGCGATCCCCTTGAGGATCTTCATCGTGTCCTCCATGTTGGGCTCCGCCACTGTCACCGGCTGGAACCGCCGCTCCAGGGCCGTATCCTTCTCGATGTGCTTGCGGTACTCGGAGAAGGTGGTGGCGCCGATGACCTGGATCTCTCCCCGGGAGAGGGCAGGCTTCAAAATGTTGGCGGCGTTCATGCTGCCCTCGGCGTCGCCGGCACCCACGATATTGTGGACCTCGTCGATGACCAGGATCACATTGCCGCACTTGCGGATCTCCTCGATGAGCCCCTTCATGCGGCTCTCAAACTGGCCGCGGAACTGGGTGCCCGCCACCAGAGCTGTCAGGTCAAGCAGATAGACCTCCTTGTCCCGGAGCTTGAAGGGCACCTCCTTGTTCACGATCCTCTGGGCCAGCCCCTCGGCAATGGCGGTCTTGCCCACGCCGGGCTCGCCGATGAGACAGGGGTTGTTCTTCTGCCGGCGGTTCAGGATCTGCACCACCCGCTCGATCTCCTGCTCCCGGCCCACCAGCGTGTCCAGCTTTCCCTGGCGGGCCCGCTCGGTGAGGTTGATGCAGTAGCTGTCCAGGAACTTGTGCTTGGGCGCCTTCTCCCCCTTGCGCTCCTTCTCCCGGCTGCGGCCGGATTCACCAGCATTACCGGGAGCCGGAGCGTTCTCATTGTTAAACAGGCGGTTGAGGAAGGGGAACGTGGCGGTCTTGCCGTCCTCATCGTCCTCCGTGTTGTCCGCGTCCTCCTGGTTCATGAGGCCCTCCATACTCTCCGCCCCGCCGAACGCCTGCATCATCTCCTGGGAGATGTTCTCCAGATCATCGTCGGTGATGCCCATTTTGCTCATCATTTCATTAACCTGGGGCAGCCCCAGCTCCTTGGCGCACTTCAGGCAGAGCCCTTCATTCACCATTTTGCCGTTCTCCATCTTCGCAATAAACACCACAGCCACATTTTTCTTACATCTGGAACACAAAGTCGGTTGCATAGTTACTTGACCTCCAAGGGTTACGTCCGCCCAGGCGCAGGGCCTCAGGCGGGCAAAATTTTCATCAGGAAAGCGGCGATATGCGAGCTCTGGACAGCGCTGCTGTCCAGCAGCAGCCCCGTTTTACTGTCCAGCCACAAGATCAGACACACAAACAGGATCCCCTTCACCGCGCCGATCAGGATACCGCCCAGCGTATTCATCTCGTGGAGCACCGGCAGGCGCAGGAGAAAATCCCCCAGATTGATGATCAGCCGCAGCAGAAGCACCAGCAGCAAAAACACCGCCAGGAACACGATCACATATGTCAGGTTATACAGCAGGGTCTCCACCATCAGGTCCACCATCCCCGCCGCGGCGTCGCCGGTCAGGTCGCCCACGTTCTCCAGCCCGGCCAGGGCCTCGCCGAAGGGCAGCTCGGACAGCGTGCCGGAGATATAGTCGGTGATCGCCTCGCTGACCTGGCTCTCCAGCACCGGCCGCAGCAAGTCCACCACCCGGTCCGTCAGCCCCCCGGCCGCGAGATTCGCGCCCACAAGGCCCACCAGGTAGACCACCAGCTCCGCCAGACTGCGGAAGAGGCCTTTCTTGGCGCCGATCCATACAGAGAGGGCAAAAATCAGCACTATGGCTACATCCAGTATAACAGAAGATTGGAGCATCCGCTACCACCTTTCTTTGGAACAGTCGTCAATCTATGGGTATGTCAAATTATGGCAAATATCGCCACGCCTCGTTGCCGCCGATTACCACTGCGGAACCATCCCCATCCATAAGGACATGGCTGGCATAGTCTGTATCCTCCAGGCTGCTGTACTCTGTCAAATCCCGGTGGTACAACACCAAGGCATTGCTCTGGAGCACCGCCAGATAGTCCCCCGCCGCATCAATATCCAAGATCTCATCACTAATGTCCATCGCCCCCAGCAGATTTCCTTGGCTGTCCAGCAGGACAATCGTGCCAATGCTGCCAGCCTGATATCTAGTCAAGAATAAGGCGGTAAAATCATCGCCAAAGGCGTAATCCTGGAGATACTGTCCGCCAAAGGAGTAGCCTCCCACTACACCGCCGGATCCCCCGACAAAGGCTACTTCACTGTCCGATACGGAAACATACACTTCCCCCGCCTGGCCCAGATCAAAGCCCACATGGTTTGTAAGAGAAGCGACCTGGGCAGGTTCTTCTTCTGTGAGGTCATACCAGGTCAGCTGGGTGCAAAATGCACCGTTTTCCTCCCCATAAGTAACGACCACTACGGAGCGGCAATCATCCGTCACACAGGCGTCGACCACAAACTGTGAGGAGAGATCCACCTCATAGACCAGCTCCTGTGTGTCATCGTAAACCGTAACAGCACCGCGGTAGCCGCTCTTCTCCGACGTTACCGCCAACCATCCGCTGTCGTTGAGCCGCGCGGAGATATAGCCATAGCCCTCCGGGAGGGAGAGCTCCAGCCGGGTCTCCTCCGGGGACACCACAAACAGGTTCTGCCCGCCCACATCGTAGGCCACCGCCAGGCCGCCGCCGGTATCCAGCGCCGGCTGGGAAAGGCCCAATTCCTCCACTGTCCGGTAGGCTGTGCCACTATCCTCAAGAAATTGAATATAGTTCTGACTGAGCACCACCAAGTATTCTCCGATCTGCCCATACCGATTATTCGCATCTGCAGCAAATGTATAGCGGTCCTCCTCCGCTACAGAGCCGTAATTCAGCCAGCGGCGGACACGATCCAGGGTTTTTCCGTCTCCCATCATGCTCACTGCCACAATGCCCAGCACAATCAGCGCTGTTACCAGCAGCGTGCCCAGCCGCCGCAGAAACAGGCCGCCCCGGCCCGGTGTCCGCTCCTCCTGCTGTGGAGGCTGCTGCGCATTATCCGGTTGTTCCTGTCTGTAATCAGCCATTGAGCCGCTCATCCTCATACCAGAGTTTTGTAAGATACAGCCCCCCCGGAGGCACGGTCGGCCCTGCCAGGGTCCGGTTCCCCGCATCCAGGATACGGGGGATATCCTCAGCGGTCAGCTTTCCCTCCGCCGCATACAGCACTGTGCCGGTAATGGCTCGTACCATATTATACAGAAACCCATTGGCGCAGACCTTCAATTCCAGAAGATCTCCGCTGCGGGTGACATAGCAGTAATAAATGGTCCGGACCGTGGTCCTGGTCTCCGTCCCCACGGAGCGCACCGCCCGGAAGTCGTGGGTCCCCTCAAAGGCCCGGGCGGCCCGGTCCATCACCGTCTCATCCAGGCGCTTGGGGTAGAAGTAGGCCCGGTTCACATAAAAGGGATTGCGGATGCGGGAGTTGAAGATCCGGTAGGTATACTCCTTTTTCAGGCAGGAGCCGATGGCGTTGAAGTCCTCCGAGACGTCGAAGGCCTCCCGGACCACAATGTCCTCCGGCAGCCGGGTATTCACCGCCAGGGGCAGCCGGTCGCAGGGAATGCGGGAGGTGGTGCGGAAGTTGGCCACATAGGTCTCGGCGTGGACCCCGGCATCGGTACGGCCTGCGCCGGTACACTTCACCGGATGGCCTACCACCGTGGCCAGGGCCTTTTCCAGAGTTTCAGCCACGGTAACGGCGTTCTTCTGGACCTGCCAGCCGTGGTAGGCCGTGCCCACATACATCAATCTTAACGCAATATTTCTCATAAGTCCTTCAGTAAACCTTAAATTTTGGTAAAAATTGTGGTCCCTTACCAACCGTAGTGAGCCAGCACACCGATACCCACGCACAGAGCCACCGACAGCAGCAGGGAGAGAATGTCCACACCCTTCATCTTCAGCTGGCGCAGGCGAGTGCGTCCGCTGCCGCCGTGGTAGCACCGGCACTCCATGGCTACCGCCAGCTCGTCGGCCCGGCGGAAAGCAGAAATAAACAGGGGCACCAGCAGGGGCACCAGGGCGCGGGCCTTGCGGATCAGGTTGCCGCTGTCGAAATCGGCGCCTCTGGCCTTCTGAGCGGACATGATCTTATCGGTCTCCTCAATGAGGGTGGGGATGAACCGCAGGGCAATGGACATCATCATGGCCAGCTCGTGAATGGGTATCCGGATCACCTTCAGGGGGCTGAGCAGTTTCTCCAGGCCGTCGGTGAGCATGATGGGCGAGGTGGTGTAGGTCAGCAGGAAGGTGCAGGTGATGAGCATCATAATCCGCAGGATCATAAACACCGCCGCCCGGATGCCCTCCGCATAGATGGTAAACACCCACCAGGACACCAGCGGTTCCCCCTCACCGGGAGTAAAGAACAGGTTCAGAATGGCGGTGATGAGGATGATGATGAAGATGGGCTTCATGCCCCGCAGGATGCTCTTGAGCCCCACCTTAGAAATGGCGATAAGGGCGGCCAGCAGCACCAGCAAAATGGCGTAGGTCACCACGTTGGCAGCCAGAAACAGGGCTACGATATAGGCAATGGTGCCGATGAGCTTGGTGCGGGGGTCCAGCCGGTGAATGATGGTCTTGCCCGGGAAGTACTGGCCCAGGGTAATGTCTTTCAGCGCCATTTACACCACCCCCTTCTCGTCAGAAGCAGCCTGCTCCATTCCATTTCCAGCCAGACCGGCTGAAAATTCCATATCCACAGGCTCCTTCTTCCTCTCCCCGCAAAGCCGCTGCCCGGCTTTGCGGGGGGCCCCGTTGAGTTTGGCCAGAATCGCGTCTCTGGCCTGCTGGATGGTGTACACCGAGGGGTCGATGTCCACCCCCATGGCACGCAGCCGGTGGAACACCCGGGTCATGGCGGGCACACCCAGTCCCATGCGCTCCAGCTCGTCCCCGTGGGCGAATACCTCCCGGGGAGCGCCGGAGAAGGGAATCTTGCCGTCGTTGACCACCACGATGCGGTCCACCGTCCGGGCCATCTCCTCCATAGAGTGGGAGACGATGATGATGGTGGCATTCTTGGCCACATGGTAGTCGTGGATGTTGCCCAGAATGGACTCCACACCCACCGGGTCCAGGCCGGCGGTGGGCTCGTCCAAAATGAGCACCGAGGGCTCCATGGCGATAACGCCGGCAATGGCAACCCGGCGCTTCTGGCCGCCGGAGAGCTCAAAGGGAGACTTCTCCAGAGTCTCCTCCTTCAGGCCCACGAACTGGGCGGCCTGCCGCACCCGGCGGTCGATCTCGTCGGGCTCCAGCCCCATGTTGCCGGGGCCGAAGGCGATATCCTTATAAACGGTTTCCTCAAAGAGCTGATACTCGGGGTACTGGAACACCAGGCCCACCTGGAAGCGGGTCTGGCGGGTACGCTCCTTGCTCTCCCAGATGTCCTTGCCCTCAAAGAGCACTCTGCCCGAGGTGGGCTTCAACAGGCCGTTGAGGTGCTGGATCAGGGTAGATTTGCCCGAGCCGGTGTGGCCGATGATGCCCAGGTACTCCCCGCGGTAGGCGGTAAAGTCCACGTCCACCAGGGCCCCGTGCTCAAAGGGGGTGCCGGCGGAATAGATATGACTCAGGCGCTCCGTCTGAATAATCGGTTCCAATTTGCTTCAGTCCTTTATCACAATGGTGCATTCCCCTTACGGGGTAACGCCCTGGTTCAGCAGCTGATACAATTCCTGGGCGCACTCCTCGTCGCTGAGGGCATCCAGGGAGACGTCCACCCCTGCCTTTCGCAGCTCCCACAGAAGCTCGGTGGTCTCGGGGACGGTGAGGCCCACTTCCTTCAGTGCCTCCACCTGCTTGAATACCTCACGGGGGGCACCGTCGGCGATGACCTTGCCCCTGGACATGACCACCAGCCGGTCGGCCTGAGCGGCCTCGTCCATGTGGTGGGTGATGAGTACCACCGTCACCCCGGAGGTACGGTTGAGCTCCTTAATGGTTTTCAGTACCTCGGAGCGGCCAATGGGGTCCAGCATGGCGGTGGGCTCGTCCAGCACGATGCATCGGGGCTGCATGGCGATGACGCCGGCGATGGCCACCCGCTGCTTCTGACCGCCGGAGAGCAGATGGGGGGCGTGCTCCCGGTACTCATACATCCCTACCGCCTTCAGGGCGTCGTCCACCCGGCGGCGGATCTCCTCCGGGGGTACTCCCAGATTCTCCGGAGCGAAGGCCACGTCCTCCTCCACCACGTTGGCAACGATCTGGTTGTCCGGGTTCTGGAACACCATGCCCACGGTACGCCGGATATCCATCAGTTTTTCCTCGTCGGCGGTATCCATACCGTCCACATACACCTTGCCGCCGGAGGGCAGCAAAATGGCATTCAAATGCTTGGCCAGGGTGGATTTCCCCGAGCCGTTGTGGCCCAGCACCGCCACGAAGGTGCCCGCCTGGATCTGGAGGTCCACCCCGTCCAGCACCACCGGGGAAGGGCCCTCCTCCTCGTCATAGCGGAAGTGCAGGTCCTTTGTTTCAAGAATGGCTTGTCCCATAGCGTCTCCTTCTTAGTCGCAGATCCATCGTCCGGTAGCACCGCAGGGCAGCGCCAGGCCGGTAGCGGTTACCGGCAGACCCAGCTCCTGGCTCTCAGTATGGCCGCCGTGCTTCCGGGCCACCAGTGTCTCCAGCAGGTAGGTGAGTACCGAGGGGGCAAGGCCGGTGGTGTAAGAGTTGATGAGGAAGAACAGGGGGTTGTCCGACAGCACCCCGGTCACCAGCTCCACAAAGGGGAACAGGTTCTCCTCCAGCTTCCAGATCTCGCCGGAGGGGCCCCGTCCATAGGAGGGCGGGTCCATAATGACGGCATCGTACTTCCGTCCCCGGCGGATCTCCCGCTCCACAAATTTGCCGCAGTCATCCACGATCCAGCGGATGGGGGCTTCGGTGAGGCCGGAAGAGGCAGCGTTCTCCCGGGCCCAGCTCACCATACCCTTGGCAGCGTCCACGTGGCACACACTGGCGCCCGCCGCGGCGCAGGCCACGGTGGCCCCGCCGGTGTAGGCAAACAGGTTGAGCACATTCACCGGCCGGCCGGCGGAGCGGATACGCTCCATGGCAAAGTCCCAGTTGGCAGCCTGCTCAGGGAACAGGCCGGTGTGCTTGAAGTTCATGGGCTTAATATTAAAGGTAAGCTCCTTATAGCCCAGCGTCCACCGCTCGGGCAGGGCCTTTTTCACCCAGCGCCCGCCGCCGGTGGAGGACCGCTGGTACCGGGCGTCGTACCGGTTCCAGCCGGGATGCCGCCCTTCGGGGCGCCAAATAGCCTGGGGATCAGGGCGCACCAGAGTAAACTTGCCCCAGCGCTCCAGACGTTCTCCCCCGCCGCAGTCCAGCAGCTCATAATCTTTCCATCCGTCAGAGACCCACATAGTCATCCTCCCGGTCATTATTGTCATAATCATCCTATTATATCATTCTACCCCTGTCGAGTCAACGAAAAGAGCGGATTGTGTTATGGAGAAAACTGTGTTAAAATAGGCATGAATTTGTGGAAATGAGGTGTCCCCTATGAGCGCCACAGAGCTTCAGTTTCGTACCGCCACCTTCGGCGGTTTCCAGAAGCAGGATGTGCTGAGTTATATTGAATCCTCCAACCAGACCCACTTGGAAAAGCTGGCCCAGCTTCAGCGGGAGCGGGATGAGCTGGCGGCCGAAAAGGAGGAGCTGGCGGCGCAGGCCGGGCAGGCCAAAGAGCAGGCTGAGATGCTGGCCAAAGAAAAGGAGGCCCTGACTGCCCAGCTGGATGAGGCACGCAAAGAAGCGGACGCGCTGCGGGCCCAGCTGACTCAGGTCCGTGGAGAGGCCGAGCAGACCGCCGCCCAGCTGACTGACGCCAATGCCCGCCTGGCTCAGGCCGAGCGCGACGCCGCCGCCTACCAGCAGGTAAAGGACCGCACCGCCGGCATCGAGCTTGAGGCCCACTGCCGGGCTCAGGAGGTGCAACAGGAGGCGGAGGAAAAGGTCCGTCGGGCCCACACCGAGGTCACTCAGTGGCTCCATAAGGTGCAGGCAGGCTATGACCTGCTGCGCTCGGATATGGACGGGGCCATCTCCCGCACCGGTCAGGAGCTGGACAAGCTGCACCAGATGCTGGAGCAGCTGTCCTCCAACTTTAGCAGTCAGGACGAGCACCTGCGCAAGCTGGCTCAGGACTGCGCGGATCAATTTGCGCCCCCCGCGCCCCTGCCCCTGGACGAGAAATAAAAACCCCGCCGCGCGGGCATGGGGGCTGTTGCAGTCTGCTGCAACAGCCCCTTCTGTTGTCCGGCGGCGTCAGTCTGTTTTTTGTGGAAGGAGTGCATCCCTTTGGCAAAATCCTCCGGACCCCGCACCAAAGTTACAGTCAAAACATCGGCCCGTATGTCCAAAAAAGGTCCGCTCAGCCCTGAGGCTCTGCGGAAACTGGACGCCTGGTGGCGGGCCTCCAATTACCTGGCCGCCGGCCAGCTCTATCTGCGGGACAACCCCCTGCTTCGTACTCCTCTGAAGCCGGAGCACCTGAAGCACACCCCGGTGGGACACTGGGGCACGGTACCAGGCCAGAACTTTATCTATACTCACCTCAACCGGGTCATCACCAAGTACGATCTGAACATGATCTACGTCTGCGGCCCCGGCCACGGTGGTTCCGCCGTGCTGGCCCAGACCTATCTGGAGGGCACCTACAGCGAGATCTACCCCAACGTAAGCCAGGATGAGGAGGGAATGCGCAAGCTTTTCCAGCAGTTCTCCTTCCCCGGCGGTGTGGGCAGCCACTGCGCCCCCGACACCCCCGGCTCCATCAACGAGGGCGGCGAGCTGGGTTACTCTCTGGCCCACGCCTTTGGCGCCGTCATGGACAACCCGGACCTGATCGCCGCCTGCGTGGTGGGCGACGGCGAGGCCGAGACCGCCCCTCTGGCTGCCGCCTGGCACGGCAACAAGTTCCTGGACCCGGTGGGAGACGGGGCGGTGCTCCCCATTCTGCACCTCAACGGCTACAAGAACGCCACCCCCTCCCTCTTCGCCCGTATCTCCGCCGAGGAAGTGGAGGACTTCTTCAAGGGCTGCGGCTGGACCCCCCGTTTCGTGGAGGGGGACGACCCGGCCCAAATGCACCAGAAGATGGCGGCCGCCCTGGACTGGGCAGTGCGTGAGATCCAGCGCATCCAGGAGAGCGCCCGTTCCTTCGGGGAAACCGAGCGTCCCCGTTGGCCCATGGTGGTGTTTCGTTCTCCCAAGGGCTGGACCTGTCCCAAAGAGGCGGATGGGGTAGCCCTGGAGGGCACCAGCCGGGTCCACCAGCTGCCTCTGGCGGTGGACGATGCCCACCCGGAGCGCTTGCCGATTCTGGAGGAGTGGCTGCGCTCCTATCATCCGGAGGAACTCTTCGATGAAGCAGGGGCACCCATCCCTGCTCTGCGGGCTATGGCTCCCCAGGGAGAACGGCGAATGGGCTCCAACCCTCACGCTAACGGCGGTCTGCTGCTGCGTGACCTGCGCACCCCCGATTTCTCCAAATACGCGGTGGAGGTCCCCGCCCCCGGCGAGGCGGAGGCCGAGGACATGGCCGAGCTGGGCAAGTACGTCAAGGACGTGCTCAAGCTGAACCAGAAGGCCAAAAACTTCCGTATCTTCTCCCCGGACGAAACCATGAGCAACAAGCTGTGGGCTGCCCTGGAGGCCAGCGACCGCCGGTGGAATGCCGACCGGCTGCCCTCCGATGAGGGACTGTCCCCCAGCGGGCGCATCCTGGACGGGATGCTGTCCGAGCATATGTGCCAGGGCTGGCTGGAGGGCTATCTGCTCACCGGCCGTCACGGTTTCCTCAACAGCTATGAGGCCTTTATCCGCATCGTGGACTCCATGGTGAGCCAGTATGCCAAGTGGCTCAAGGTGGCCGGTCCCCTGCCCTGGCGGCAGGACATTGCCTCCCTCAACTATGTGCTGTCCTCCAACGTGTGGCAGCAGGATCAGAACGGCTTCACCCACCAGGACCCCGGTTTCCTGGACCATGTGGCCAACAAGAAGGCGGACGTGGTGCGGCTCTACCTGCCCCCCGATGCCAACTGCCTGCTGTCCTGCTTTGACCACTGTATCAAGAGCCGCAACTATATCAATGTGCTGGTGACCTCCAAGCACCCCCGGCCCCAGTGGCTCACCATGGATGAGGCCATCAAGCACTGCACCCACGGCATTGGCATCTGGCAGTGGGCCTCCAACGACCAGGGTGCCGAGCCTGACGCGGTGCTGGCCTGCTGCGGCGAGACCCCCACACTGGAGACCCTGGCTGCCGTCACCATCCTGCGGCGCTATCTGCCCGAGCTGAAGGTGCGGGTGGTCAACGTGGTGGATCTGATGAAGCTGCAGCCCCACACCGAGCACCCCCACGGTCTTACCGATGAGGACTACGATGTGCTCTTCACCACCGATAAGCCCATTATCTTCGCCTTCCACGGTTATGCTTCCCTGGTCCATGAGCTGACCTACCGGCGGCACAACAAGAACCTTCACGTCCGGGGCTATAAGGAAGAGGGCGGCCTCACCACCCCCTTTGATATGCGGGTGCAGAACAACATCGACCGCTTCGACCTGGTTATCGACACCGTCAAGCGGCTGCCCCAGCTGGGTAACCGTGGCGCCTTCCTCATCCAGCTGATGAAGGACAAGCTGGTGGAACACCGGCAGTACATTACCGCCCACGGCCAGGATATGCCCGAGATTCGGGACTGGAGATGGAACGGCGGCGCAGGGATCTGATCCACCTTGCCAAAGGGCCCGTTCTGTGCTAATCTTATAGAAATAGTATGGATGGGAAGGAATCTGTCATGAATATCTATGAATCCTCCGAAAACTACCTGGAAGCCATCCTCAGTCTCCGCCAGCGGCACGGTACGGTCCGCTCCATCGATATCGCCAATGAACTTCACTTCTCCAAGCCCAGCGTCAGCGTGGCTATGAAGAAGCTGCGGGAGAGCGGCTATATCGAGATGGACAAGGACGGACTCATCTCCCTCCTCCCCGCCGGAGAGGAGATCGCCAAGCGCATCTACGAGCGGCACCAGCTGCTTACCCAGTTTTTTACCTTCCTGGGTGTCAGCCCTGAGGTAGCCGCCGCCGACGCCTGCAAGATCGAGCACGACCTCAGCGAGGAGACCTTCCAGAAGATCAAGGAGCACGCTCTGGGCAACGGCGGGCTCTCCCAGCCCTAAGTGCCACCTATACCCTGTCATTCTGAAAAAATGGCCGCCAATGGCGGCCATTTTTCGTGGGAATCCTTCATCTGCCACAGGAGAAACAAGTATGACCTTTGCCCAATTCAAAAAAGCCTACGGCCTGTGCCTGGATAAGCAGCAGGAGGCCGCCGTTCAGGCTGTGGACGGCCCAGTGCTGCTGCTGGCGGTGCCCGGCAGCGGCAAAACCACCGTACTGGTGAGCCGCATCGGCTATCTGGTGCTGGGCCTGGGTGTGGACCCTCGGTCCATCCTCACCATGACTTACACCGTCTCCGCCGCCCGGGATATGCGCCAGCGCTTTGCCTCCTTCTTTGGCCCCGAGCTGGCGGAACGGCTGTCCTTCCGCACCATCAACGGGGTATGTTCCTCCATCATCCGCCGGTGCGAACAGCTGGTGGACCAGAAGGCCTTCGATCTGCTGGAGGACACCGGGCGGCAGGCCGCCCTCATCGGGGAGATCTGCCGTAATCTCACCCAGGAATACGCCCCGGAGGCCACCATCAAGGCCATTCAAACTGCCATCACCTATGTAAAAAACCATCTTCCCGGCCAGATCGATCTGAACGACGTGGAGGTGGAGGGGGTGGAATTTCCCGCTGTCTATAAGGCCTACAACCAAGCTCTGCGGCAGCGGCGGCTCATGGACTACGACGATCAGCTGGGCTACGCCTACCAGATCCTGCGGCGCTATCCCACCATTCTCCAGGAGTGGCAGCGCCGCTACCCCTACCTGTGTGTGGATGAGGCACAGGATACCTCCCAAATCCAGCACGCCATCATCCGCCTGCTGGCGGGGAATCAGGTCCAGCTCTTCATGGTGGGGGATGAGGACCAGAGCATCTATGGCTTCCGGGCCGCCTGTCCCCAGGCTCTCCACGCCTTTGAGAACACCTATCCAGGTGCTCAGGTGCTGCTGCTGGAGCAGAATTACCGCTCCACCCGCCAGATCGTGGCGGCGGCGGACAAATTCATCCGGCTCAACACCCAGCGCCGCCCCAAGACCATGCACGCCGCCGGAGGGGACGGCCCGGCCATCCGGCAGGTAGAGGTGTACGACCGGCAGCGGCAGTATCAGTATCTGGCCAAGGTGGCGGAGAACTGCGATCAGGAGACGGCGGTGCTCTACCGGGACAACGACAGCGCCCTCCCCCTCATGGACCTGCTGGAGCGCTCCGGTACCCCCTATCGCTGCCGCCAGGTGGACAGCGGCTTTTTCACCCACCGGGTGGTGCGGGATGTGACCAACATCATCCGACTGGCCCAGGACCCCTGGAACGGAGAGCTGTTCCTGGACCTATACTACAAGCTGGGGGCGGGCATCAGCCGTGCCGCCGCCCAGGAGGCAGTCAGCCAGTGTTCTCCCACCGGGGAGACCCTGCTGGAATATCTGGCGGGCTGCTCCACCCTCTCTCCCTGGAGCCGCAAGCAGTGTAAAGCCCTTCAGACGCACATGAATAACCTGCTGGAGGAGCGGGCAGACAAGGCGGTATACCGCATCGTCCACTTCATGGGTTACGGGGCCTACCTGGAAGACCGGGGGGCAGACAACAGCAAGCTGCCCATTCTGGAGGCTCTGGGGGCCAACGAGCCCACCCCCGCCGGACTGCTTCAGCGGCTGGAGGAATTGGAGGAGGTGGTACGCCGGGACTCAGCCCACCCGGACTGTCCCTTCATTCTGTCCACCATCCACTCCAGCAAGGGTCTGGAGTACGACCGGGTGATCCTGATGGACGTGGCCGACGGTCTGCTGCCCAAGCTGCCTCCCACCCCCAAGGAGGACGAAACCGAGGAGGAGATCAACCAGCGGGAGGAGGAGCGGCGGCTCTTTTACGTCGGCATGACCCGGGCCCGCCAGGAGTTGTGGGTCATGACCTTCCGCCGTCCCGAGCTGGCCTCCACTTTTTCTTCCTTTCTCTTTCCGCAGAAAGAACCCCCAAAAAGAAAGGCTCCTGTCCGTAAAAGTCCCGATCCGGCAGTCCTGTCCGCCCAGCTTACTGCCGCCGCTAAGGACTATATCCCCGGCACCCGGGTACGCCACGCCCGCTATGGTCCCGGCCTGCTCACCACCCGGGAGGGGGACCGGATCACCGTCCGCTTTGACGACGGCACGGTAAAGCCCTTCTCTCTCCCAACCGCCCTGGGCATGGGCCAGTTCACCCTGGAGGGCCACCGGCTGCCGTCGGGAGACTATGGTCAGATTGATGATTGACCGTCCAAAATTCAGGGCGCTATTTTTGTGGAAAACCACCTTTGAATGTCCCCATCCCATAAGTTATAATAAAAATACAACGTGTAGCTATCATCGGCGTAAATCCGGTTGATATCTGCACGTTGTTTCTTTTATACACTGAATGGGAGGAACTTATATGAAACGGATCAAAGCGGCGTGTGTTTGCCAGACCCTGCACTTTCAGCTGAAAGAAGGCGTAGAACACAACTTTGCGGTAGAGTCGGTCCGTCAGGAAGTAGCCTACTACAAAAAGCAGTTGGAGCGGAACGGCACCCAATATAAGATTTTGGAGGAGAATACGCTGCCCGACGGCTCCATCCTGCTGAAGATTATAAAGCAGTACAATCAAAGCCCGGTGGGCGATTATCTGAATTAAGAAAAGCGTGTGGCCAACGGCGTAAATCCAGCACTGGCCACACACTTTCTTTTGTTGGGAGGTCATTTGAAATGGAACAGGAACAGCGCTCCAATTCCTTCCTGGTCACCGACTCCATCGGGTCTTTGATGGCCCGGTACGCCGTGCCCTGCGTCATATCCTTGCTGGTAGCGGCCCTGTACAACATCGTGGACCAGATCTTCATCGCCAACGCGTCCTATCTGGGCTCCTACGGTAACGCCGCCAACACGGTGGTGTTTCCCCTGACCGTGGTAGCTCTGGCCATTGCCGTGCTCATCGGCGACGGCTGCTGTGCTCTGGTTAGCATCTGCCTGGGGGCCGGCGAGCACAAGCGGGCGGGCAGCAGCGTCGGCAACGCCGTGGTACTCAGCCTGGCCGCCGGTCTGATCCTCACCGCCCTCTACCTCCTCTTCCAGGACCCTATTCTCACCATGTTCGGCGGGCGGGTCAACGAGGAGACCTTCCTCCACTCCAAGGAGTATTTCTTCTACATTACCCTGGGCGTACCGTTCTATCTGTTCGGTCAGGCCATGAACCCCATCATCCGCTCCGACGGTAGCCCCCGGTTTGCCATGGCCTCCACCCTGGCGGGAGCGGTGGTCAACCTGATTCTGGACCCGGTGTTTATCTTCGGCTTTCGGTGGGGCATGATGGGAGCCGCCGTGGCTACTGTACTGGGCCAGATCCTCACTGCCGCCCTGGCTGTGTGGTACCTGTGCCATATGAAGGCGGTATCCCTGAACCGAAGCTGCTTCGCCCTCCAGTGGAACGTCATCGCAAAGTTTCTCTCCCTGGGGGTATGCAGCCTGCTGTCCCAGATCTCTCTGGTGGCAGCCATGGCTGCTATTAACAACATGATCCGGCAATACGGTGCCCTGGACCCCATCTTCGGCCAGACCCAGTACGCCCAGATCCCCATGGCAGTGGTTGGTATCGTCATGAAGTTCTTCCAGATCGTCATCTCCATCGCCGTGGGGCTTGCCGCCGGGTGCATCCCCATTGTGGGCTACAACATCGGCGCCGGGCGGAAGGACCGGGCCAGGAACCTCTTTACCCACCTGCTGCTGGCCGAGGCGGCAGTAGGCGCGGTAGCCCTGCTCATTGTGGAGCTCCTCCCTACCCAGCTCATCGCCATCTTCGGTGCCGCCAATGAGAGCAGCTATTACACCGAATTTGCCGTTAAGTCCTTCCGCATCTACCTGTGCATGATGATCCTGGCCTGCGTCAACAAGGGCACCTTCATCTACCTCCAGTCCCTGGGCAAGGCCCTGGCCTCCACTGCCCTCTCCATGATCCGTGAGGTGGTATTCGGCGTGGGCTTCGCCCTGCTGCTTCCCCGCTTTTTCGGCCTGGACGGCGTGCTCTACTCCATGCCGGTATCTGACCTGCTGACTTTTCTCATTGCAGTCGTACTCATCCGGTCCACCTACCGGACCCTCAGGGCCTGAAAAAACGCCTGTGACAAGCGTCACAGGCGTTTTTGATCCTTACCTGGCTCGCAGCTCCCAGAAAGCTACGGCACTAGCCGCCGCCACGTTGAGGGAGTCCACCCCGTGGGACATGGGGATGCACACGGTGTAGTCGCAGGCGGCGATGGTGTGATCCGACAGGCCGTCCCCCTCGGTACCCAGCACGATGGCCAGCTTGTCCTCCTGCCGCAGGCGTGGGTCCTCAATGCTGATGGCGGTATCGCTGAGGGCCATGGCCACTGTCTTAAAGCCCAGAGCATTGAGGCGGCTCAGCCCCGGCTGGGGCCACTGGGAGGGGTCGTCCCCGATGCGGGTCCAGGGGATCTGGAATACGGTGCCCATACTCACACGGGCCGCCCGGCGGTACAGGGGGTCGCAACAGGTAGGGGTAACCAGCACCGCGTCCATGTGGAGGGCGGCAGCGGAACGGAAGATGGCCCCCACGTTGGTGGAATCCACAATACCCTCCAGCACCGCCACACGCCGGGCACCGGCGCACAGCTCCTCTACCGTGGGCAGCACCGGCCGCCGCATGGCGCACAGCACGCCCCGGGTCACCTCATAGCCGGTGAGACCCTCCAACACTTCCCGGTCGGCGGTGTAGAGGGGCAGGTCACCGCACCGGGCCACCACCTCTTTGGCGGGCCCGTCGATCTTCTTGCGCTCCATCAGCAGGGACAGGGGCTCATACCCGGCGTCCAGGGCCCGCAGGATCACCTTGGGGCTCTCGGCAATAAAGATGCCCTTCTCCGGCTCCAGCCGGTTGCGCAGCTGGGCCTCGGTAAGCCGGGCGTAGCAGTCCAGCTGAGGATCGGAATAGTCGGTGATCTCAATAATGTTGGCCATGGTGTCTCTTCTCCTGCCTTCTCTTCACCCTTCATTCAGAAGGTTGTTCTCTCTTGGTACAGAGTTATTTTTTATTATACCGCACCCGCTCGCCTGTGGCAACGCACATTCTTCCGGCACGGTCTTTCTGCAAATCTTCTTCTAGCTATTTACAAAATTCGTCAAAGTGTTTAAAATAAGGATACTCCCATTGGGAGGACTAAGAGAGAGAACAGGAGGTCATATCATGTTCTGTAAGTATTGCGGTCGTCAGATCGCAGACGGCAGTCTGTTTTGCCCTGGCTGTGGAAACCAGTTGAATTCTGCGCAGGAAACACCGCCCCAGGCTGGGGCTTCCTCCTACCAGCAGACTCCCCCCAGCCAGCCCGGCAGTTATCCCAACTACACTCCCACTACGCCCCCGCCTGTCGGCGGCTACCGTCCCAACGGCGGCTACCAGAGTCCCAACAGCGTCTCCACTTTCAATGGTTATCCCATGAAATGGTATAAATTTTTAATTTATTTTGCGCTGTTTGCATCCTGTGTGGGTGGTGTGATTTCCGGTATCCTTTTAATAGCCGGAAAAGCTTATGGAGAAGAGTCGGAGTTAATTTATCTCTTCTTCGGTGAATTGCGGATCGTTGATTTGCTTAGCGGAATTGTTATGATCGCGCTGGGTGTAATGGCCATTTTTGTCCGTCAAAAATTGGTTCAGTTTCGGAAAGATGCCCCTTCCTACTTGCTTATATTTTTAAGTATTAACACCGCATATTCAGCTGCCCGTCTGATTTTGACAGCCGCGTTGGCTGGCGACCTCTTCTTTTCCTCTTCGCTTGCAGGTTCGTATGTATTGGGACTTGCACTCTCCGTATTGATAATTGCACTTAATAACACCTACTTCAAAAAGCGCGCTTCCCTGTTTGTCAACTGATTTGTACCAAAAAAGCCGGATGGCATGGCCATCCGGCTTTTTTCTTTAATAGAGTACCCGGCGGACCACCGCCAGCAGGGGTTCGCAATCCTCCTCCCCCCGCAGCAGGGCGGTAATCAGCATGGAAAATACCAGTTCCACAAACCCCTCCGTGGTCAGGCGGCTGTCAAATACCGACTGGTTGACCTGCTTATCTTCCCAGAGTACCCGGCACAGGGACTCCCGCAGCTGGCCTTGAGCCCGTTCCATCATCCGGCGACCCTCCACCTTGCCCTCTCCAGTGGTAAAGCCCATGGCATGGAGGATCAAAAATCCCTGATAACGGCGATTTCCCTCCTGTATGCTGTCATGCAGCCACTGGACCACCTTGCAGAACCGCTCCTCTTCCGGCAGATCCTCCGGTACATGGAAAAGTTCCTGCCATACGCTCTCCACCGTGGCCGCCACCAGCTCTGTCTTGGAGGGAAAATAGTTGTACAGCGATCCCACGGACACACCACAGCGTACCGCTACCGAGCGCATATGGATGGCGGACCACCCCTTCTCCTGAAGCATCAGGCGGCTGGCCTCCAGGATCTCGTCCCGGGAAATCACCGCATTCCGCATCAGACTCACCTCTCTCTTTGATCACCGGTCCGGCGGCATTACTCCAGCCGTGTCCCACAGGTGGCGCAGAACAGGCTGTCCCCATCTACCGGGCTGCCGCACTTGGGACATACCCGTCCGCTTTCGGCGGCAGGCGGCTCCATCTTGGCACCGCAGCCGCCGCAGAAGGCAGAATCCGGTCCCACCTCTGCCCCGCACTCCGGGCAGATGCGGATGCCCTTGATCTGACGGATCTGGGCCTGATACTGGGCAATCTGGGCATAGGCGGCCCGGATTCCTTCAATTTGAGCGGCATATTCATAGTCCGGGTCGTTCTGGTGCCGGTCATAGCAGGCCTGCCCCAGCTCCCGCAGCAGGGCTGCTGCCTGCCGCTCCTGCTCGGCAATGGCTCCGTTGAGCCGGGTCACCTCCGTAAAGTTCTTGGTGTGCTTGGCCACTCCCTGCCCTGCATCGGACAGCCGCTTGCCGATCCCATCCAAAAACTGAGACATACTCATGCTCCTTTCTCCCCACCTCCAGGTGGGGCCTGGATTTGATTTCCCTCACAATATAACATAGCCGCCCCTCTTTTTCAACCGGAGCAAACTGTCCTGTTCCCTCTTGACTTTTTCGCTTTAAAGCAGTAAAATACACAACAATACAATTTCCAGTTGGAAAAACATCCGCCTCCCCTCCCCCGCTGTGCGGAACCGGGAGGCGCAAAGGAGTCAGCTGTCATGGTTATCACAGACTTTCTGGAGCGCAACGCCCGGCTGTACCGGGACGAGCCCGCCCTGGTGGAGATCAACCCCTCGGAGGAGCGGGACAAGGCCACCACCTGGCGGGAGTTCAGCCTCATCGAGCGCAACCGTCCCGACGAGCCCTACCGCCGGGAGATCACCTGGGGCCAGTTTGACAAGAAGGCCAACCGTTTTGCCAACCTGCTGCTCAGCCGGGGACTGAAGCGGGGCACCAAAGTGGGCATCCTGCTGATGAACTGCCTAGAGTGGCTGCCGGTGTATTTCGGCATCCTGAAGGCGGGCTGTCTGGCCGTCCCCATGAACTTCCGCTATTCCTCCGACGAGATCCGCTACTGCCTGGATCTGGCCGATGTGGAGGCGCTGGTGTTCGGCCCCGAGTTCATCGACCGGCTGGAGCCCATCCTTCCCGACCTGGGCCGGGTGCGCCAGTGGTTCTATGTGGGCAACCACACCCCCGCCTTCGCTGAGAGTTATCGGGAGCTTGTCATGTACTGCACCATTGAGCCCCCTCCGGTCCATCTGGAGCTGAGCGATCTGGCGGCCATCTACTTCTCCTCGGGTACCACCGGCTTCCCCAAGGCCATTCTACATAATCACAAGGCCCTGCTCTCCTCCTGCCTCACCGAGCAGCACCACCACGGCCAGACCCATGAGGACGTATTCCTGTGCATTCCGCCCCTGTACCACACCGGCGCCAAGATGCACTGGTTCGGCTCCCTGGCCAGCGGCGGCAAGGCGGTATTGCTGCGAGGGGTGTCCCCGGAGTGGATCCTCCGAACGGTCACCGAGGAAAAGTGTACCATCGTGTGGCTGCTGGTACCCTGGGCCCAGGACATCCTGGATGCCATCGACAGCGGCCGGGTCAATCTGGACGACTACCTGCTGGACCAGTGGCGGCTCATGCACATCGGCGCTCAGCCGGTACCGCCCAGCCTGATCCACCGGTGGAAGAAGTTCTTCCCCCACCACCAGTACGACACCAACTACGGTCTGTCCGAGTCCATCGGTCCCGGCTGCGTCCATCTGGGGGTGGAGAACATCCACAAGGTGGGCGCCATCGGCAAGCCGGGCTATCTGTGGGCCGCCAAGGTGGTGGACGAGCACGGTGTGGAGGTGCCCCAGGGCCAGGTGGGCGAGCTTATCGTCTGCGGCCCCGGCGTGATGCAGTGCTACTACAAGAACCCGGAGGCTACCGCTGAGGTCCTCAAGGGGGACTGGCTGTACACCGGCGACATGGCCGAGGTGGATGAGGACGGCTTTATCTATCTGGTGGACCGGAAGAAAGACGTGGTCATCTCCGGCGGCGAGAACCTGTACCCGGTGCAGATCGAGGACTTCCTGCGGAAGTTCGACAAGCTGAAGGACGTGGCGGTCATCGGCCTGCCCGATCCCCGGCTGGGCGAGATCGCCGCCGCCATTGTGGAGGTAAAGGAGGGTGTCTCCTGCACCGAGGAAGAGATCAACGCTTTCTGTCAGGAGCTGCCCCGGTACAAGCGGCCCCGGAAGATCATCTTCGACCATGTACCCCGCAACCCCACCGGCAAGATCGAAAAGCCGGTGCTGCGTGAGAAATACTGCCACGGCCGTCTGGTGGAGGCCCAGATCTCCAACTAATCCAGTCAGCCGGGCAGCAAGGAGTGTTCCCCTGTGACCGATATGCTCATCAAAGTATCCCTACTTGTCCTGTTTTTCGCCGTCATGGTGGGCATCGGGCTGTACTGCCGCCGCCACACCACCAACGTCAACGGCTTCGTGCTGGGGGGCCGGTCGGTGGGCCCCTGGCTCACCGCCTTTGCCTACGGCACCAGCTACTTCTCCGCTGTGGTCTTTGTGGGCTACGCCGGTCAGTTCGGCTGGCGTTTCGGCATCGCCGCCACCTGGGCAGGCTTGGGCAACGCCTTTCTGGGCTCCCTGCTGGCCTGGGTGGTGCTGGGCCGCCGCACCCGCATCATGACCCAGCACCTGGACAGCGCCACCATGCCCGAGTTCTTCGGCCGCCGCTTTGACAGCAACAGGCTGAAGATCACTGCCTCCGTCATTATCTTCATCTTCCTCATCCCCTACACCGCCAGCCTGTACAACGGCCTGTCCCGGCTCTTCGCCATGGCCTTCGACATCGACTACGCCGTGTGCGTGGTAGTAATGGCGGTGCTCACCGGGGTATATGTCATCGCCGGAGGCTATATGGCCACCGCCATCAACGACTTCATCCAGGGCATCATCATGATTTTCGGCATCATCGCCGTCATCGCCGCAGTGCTCAACACCCAGGGCGGTCTGACCGGAGCCCTGGACGCCCTGGCCCGGGTCAGCGACCCCGCCGTGTCCGATACCCCCGGCGTGTTTGCCTCCTTCTTCGGCCCCGACCTGCCCAGCCTCATAGGCGTGGTGGTACTCACCAGCCTGGGCACCTGGGGCCTGCCCCAGATGGTGCAGAAGTTCTACGCCATTAAAAGCGAGTCGGCCATCACCAAGGGCACTGTGATCTCCACCGCCTTCGCCCTGGTGGTGGCGGGAGGCTGCTACTTCCTGGGCGGCTTCGGGCGGCTCTTCTCCACCCCGGAGACGGTGGCCGCCGAAGGCTACGACTCCATCATCCCCTCCATGCTCTCCGGTCTGCCCTCCATCCTCATTGCGGTGGTGGTCATTCTGGTGCTCTCGGCCTCCATGTCCACCCTGTCCTCCCTGGTGCTGGCCTCCAGCTCCACCCTCATCCTGGACTTTATTAAGGACAACCTGATCAAGGACATGGATGAGAAGCGGCAGGTCCGCTGGATGCGGTCCCTGGTTGTGGTGTTCATCGCCATTTCCGTGGTACTGGCCATTGTACAGTACCGGTCCAACCTGACCTTCATTGCCCAGCTTATGGGGGTGTCCTGGGGCGCACTGGCCGGGGCCTTCCTGGCTCCCTTCCTCTACGGGCTGTACTGGAAGCGCACCACCAAGGCCGCCTGCGCCGTATGCTTCCTCTTCTCTACCGTGGTCATGCTGGCCAACATCTTCGCCGGGGCCTGGTTCCCTCCGGTACTCCAGTCCCCCATCAACTGCGGCGCCTTCTGTATGCTGGCAGGCCTGATCATCGTGCCGGTGGTCAGCCTGTTTACCCCCGCCCCCGGCTCCGGCCGGGTGAAGGAGATCTTCTCGTGCTATGAGCGCACCGTCACCGTGGCAGTCACCGACTCCATCGGTCCCAGGGACGATCTGGCAGAGGAAGGTCCTGTAAAAAAGATTTGACTTTACCGACAAAAAGTGATAAAGTAATACCGTTCAAATTTGCGAGAACGGAACCAGGTAGAGGCCGTTTCGCCGGAAAATCTTCGTCCTCTGCATCCGATGCAGAGGACGTTTTTTATTTTCCGATAGCCTCTGGAAAAGGAGAAATGCACCATGAAAACCCTGATGCTCGGCAACGAAGCCGTGGCCCGGGGCCTCTATGAGGCAGGCTGCGCCGTTGTCTCCAGCTACCCAGGCACCCCCAGCACCGAAATCACCGAGGCGGTAGCCAAGTTCCCCGAGGTGTACGCCGAATGGGCCCCCAACGAGAAGGTGGCCATGGAGACCGCCTTCGGCGCCTGTCTGGCGGGCAAGCGGTCCTTCTGCGGTATGAAGCACGTTGGCCTCAACGTGGCCGCCGATCCCCTGTTCACCATCGCCTATACCGGCGTCAACGCCGGTATGATTATCGCTGTGGCCGACGACGCCGGGATGCACTCCTCCCAGAATGAGCAGGACTCCCGCCACTACGCCCGCTCGGCCAAGCTGCCCATGCTGGAGCCCGCCGACTCCGCCGAGGCTCTGGCCTTCACCAAGGCGGCCTATGAGCTGTCCGAGCAGTTCGATACCCCGGTGCTCCTCAAGATGTGTACCCGTGTGTCCCACTCCCAGAGCGTGGTGGAGACCGGAGAGCGGGTAGAGCCTTCCGCCCGTCCCTACGAGAAGAACCCCGCCAAGTACATCATGATGCCCGGCTACGCCAAGCTGCGCCACCCAGTGGTGGAGCAGCGCACCCAGGCCCTGGCTGACTGGGCGGAGAGCTGCCCCTTCAACCGGGTCGAGGCAGGCGCCGACCACAGCATGGGCATCCTCACCTCCTCCACCAGTTACCAGTATGTAAAGGAAGTGGTGGGAGACAAGTACCCCGTTCTCAAGCTGGGCATGGTGTGGCCCCTGCCCTCCAAGCTGATCCGGGATTTCGCCGCCGGCGTGGACAAGCTGGTGGTGGTGGAGGAGCTGGACGGCTTCCTGGAGACCTGGTGCCGGGAGCTGGGCCTGGAGGTGGAGGGCAAGGCCTCCTTCTCCCTCATCGACGAGCTCAGCCAGAACAAGGTGGCCGCCAAGCTGACTGCCGCCCCCCAGCCGGGCAAGACCCTGGAGACTCCCATTCCCAACCGCCCCCCTGTCATGTGCGCCGGCTGCCCCCACCGCGGCCTGTTCTATACCCTCAACAAGATGAAGCTCACCGTGCTGGGCGATATCGGCTGCTATACCCTGGGCGCGGTACCCCCCTTGTCCGCCATCGACTCCACCATCTGTATGGGGGCCTCGGTGTCCGGCATCCACGGCTTCCTGAAGGCCTCCGGCGGCCAGATGGACGGCAAGACGGTGGCAGTCATCGGTGACTCCACCTTCATGCACTCGGGCATTACGGGCCTGGTCAACATCGCCTACAACGAGTCTAACGCCACTGTTATTATCCTGGACAACTCCATCACCGGCATGACCGGCCATCAGCAAAACCCCACCACCGGCTTCAACCTGAAGGGAGACCCCTGCACCAAGATCGACTTGGAGTCCCTGTGCAAGGCCGTGGGTATCCGCCGGGTGCGGGTGGTGGACCCCTACGACCTGAGCCAGTGCGAGCAGGTCATCAAGGAGGAGCTGGCCGCCCCCGAGGCATCGGTGGTTATCTCCCGCCGTCCCTGCGCCCTGCTGAAATACGTCAAGCACAAGGCGCCCCTGACGGTAGACACTGGCAAATGCGTGGGCTGCAAGGCCTGCATGAAGATCGGCTGCCCCGCCATTTCGGTGACGGACGGCAAGGCCGGGGTGGACGCCACCCTGTGCGTGGGCTGCGGCGTGTGCCAGCAGCTGTGTAAGTTTGACGCCCTCCAGACGGGTGAGGAGGTGTGAACATGGATACGAAAAATATTATGATCGTAGGCGTGGGCGGCCAGGGTTCCCTGCTGGCCAGCAAGCTGCTGGGCCGTCTGCTGCTGGACCAGGGCTATGACGTGAAGGTGTCCGAGGTCCACGGCATGAGCCAGCGGGGCGGCAGCGTGGTTACCTATGTCCGCTTCGGCGATAAGGTGTACTCCCCCATCATCGACCAGGGGGAGGCCGACTTCATCGTCTCCTTTGAGCTGCTGGAGGCCGCCCGCTACACCGCCTTCCTCAAGAGCGGCGGGCGCATCATCACCAACACCCAGCAGATCAACCCCATGCCTGTTATCACCGGCGCCGCCGCCTATCCCCAGGACCTGGTGGGCCAGATGAATAAGGCCGGAGTGCTGGTGGACGCCATGGACGCACTGGCTCTGGCCGAGGAGGCCGGTTCTCCCAAGGCAGTGAACCTGGTGCTCATGGGCCGTCTGTCCCGGTACTTTGACCTGCCGGAGGAGGCCTGGCAGCAGGCTCTGACCCGCAGCGTACCGGAGAAATTCCTGGAACTCAACCGCAAAGCCTTCCACCTGGGCAGAAATTCCTGAGCCGCGAGGAGAGAGAAGCATGGAGCGTTACTATCAGAAAGACATTGAGTGCGCCAGCCGGGAGCAAATCCGCGCCTGGCAGGATGAGCGTCTGGTCAAGCAGGTGCGCAACGTATGGGACAACGTCCCCTACTACCGCAAGAAGATGGAGGAGAAGGGCCTGACCCCCGAGGACATCAAGGGTGTGGACGATCTGCACAAGCTGCCCTTCGTCACCAAGGCCGACCTGCGGGAGGCCTATCCCTACGGCCTGGTGGCCCGTCCCCTGAAGGACTGTGTGCGCATCCAGTCCACTTCCGGCACCACCGGCAAGCGTGTGGTGGCCTTCTACACCCAGCACGACATCGACCTGTGGGAGGACTGCTGCGCCCGGGCCATCACGGCCGCCGGCGGCACCAACGAGGACGTGTGTCAGGTGAGCTACGGCTACGGCCTGTTCACCGGTGGCCCCGGCCTCAACGGCGGCTCCCACAAGGTGGGCTGCCTTACCATCCCCACCTCCTCGGGCAACACCGAGCGGCAGATCATGTTTATCCGGGACCTAAGCGCCACCATTCTGTGCTGCACTCCCTCCTATGCCGCCTATCTGGCCGAGACCATGAAGGAGATGGGCCTCACCCCCGACCAGATCCCCCTGAAGGCGGGCATCTTCGGCGCCGAGGCCTGGAGTCAGGAGATGCGCCAGAACATCGAGGAAACCCTGGGCATCAAGGCCTACGACATCTACGGCCTCACCGAGCTGTCGGGGCCCGGCGTGTCCTTCGAGTGCTCCGCCCAGACCGGAATGCACATCAACGAGGACCACTTCATCGCCGAGATCATCGATCCCGAGACCGGGGAGGTCCTTCCCGAGGGGTCCAAGGGCGAGCTGGTGTTCACCTCCATCACCAAGGAGGCCTTCCCCCTGCTGCGCTACCGCACCCGTGACATCTGCGTGCTCCACCATGAGGACTGCCCCTGCGGCCGCACCCACATCAAGATGAGCAAGCCCATGGGCCGCAGCGACGATATGCTCATCATCAAGGGCGTCAACGTGTTCCCGTCCCAGATCGAGACGGTGCTCATGGGCCAGAGCTTCGCCCCTAACTATCAGATCATTGTGGACCGGGTGAACAACACCGACACCATGGAGGTGCTGGTGGAGATGACCCCGGAGATGTTCTCCGACCAGCTGAGCCAGGTGGCCGAGAAGGAGAAGCAGGTGGTGGCTGCCCTCAAGGCCATGCTGGGCATCTACGCCAAGGTCCGTCTGGTGGCCCCCAAGTCCATCCAGCGCTCCGAGGGCAAGGCGGTCCGCGTCATCGACAAGCGGAAGATCTAAGAGAGGAGCAAGGTTATGACCATCCAACAGATTTCTGTCTTTCTGGAAAACCGGGCGGGGCAGCTGGCGGAGATCACCGCCATTCTGTCCGAACATCAGATCAATATGCGGGCCCTCCACATCGCCGAAACCAGCGATTACGGCGTGCTGCGCATGATCGTGGATCAGCCCCAGCAGGCCGCCTCCCTGCTACTGGAACACGGCTTCATCGTCTCCATGACCCCGGTTGTAGCAGTGTTGGTACCCGACGAGCCCGGCGGCCTGGGCCGTATTCTGTCCCTGCTGGCCAAGGAATCCATTGATGTGGAGTACGTCTACTCGGTCTTTGGCCAGGTGGACGGCCAGGCCTGCATGATCTTCCGTGTGGCCGACGCCGTGGGGCTGGCCAGCCTGCTCCAGGCCAACGCCATGCCCCCCGCCCGGGGCGAGGCGCTGGGCGTCCATTAACGAGAAAAGCGAGGTTGAACTGTTATGCAGCCGTTGAGTAAGAAAACCCAGTATTTCACCGACTCCGTCATTCGCCGGATGACCCGCATCGCCATTGCCAACAACGCCATCAATCTGGCCCAGGGCTTCCCTGACTTCGACCCGCCCAAGGCGCTGCTGGACCGGCTGGCTGAGGTGGCCCATGCCGGCCCCCACCAGTACCCCATCACCATGGGTGCCCCCAACTTCCGCCAGGCTCTGGCCAAGAAGTGCGGCCGCTTCATGGGCCGCACCCTGGACCCGGAGACCGAGATGGTAGTGACCATCGGCTCCACCGAGGCCATGGTGGATACCATTTTTGCCCTCACCAACCCGGGGGATAAGATTATCCTCTTCTCCCCCTATTTTGAGAACTACCACGCCCAGGCCCTCTTTGCCGACTGTGAGCCTATCTATGTGCCTCTGGTGCCCCCCGCCTTCGGCTTCGACGCCAACGTACTGGAGGACGCCTTCAAGCAGCACCCCAAGGCCATCCTCATCTGCAACCCCTCCAACCCCAGCGGCAAGGTGTTCACCGAGGAGGAGCTGAAGCTCATCGCGGACCTGTGCATCAAGTACGATGTGTACGCCATTATGGATGAAGTATACGAGCACATCGTCTACGCCCCCCACAAGCACACCTATATGAACTCCATCCCCGGTATGTGGGAACGCACCGTGTCCTGCTCCTCCCTGTCCAAGACCTACTCCATCACCGGCTGGCGGCTGGGCTACGCCATCGCCCCCAAGCACCTAATGGACAAGATCAAGCAGTACCACGACTTCAATGCCGTGGGTGCCCCCTCTCCCCTGATGGAGGCCGCCATCGCTGGTCTGGAGATGCCCGACAGCTACTATGAGGAGTTCGGGGCCCACTACGCCCACATGAAGGAGCTCTTCACCAAGGGTCTGGACAACATCGGCATCCCCTACACCGATCCCCAGGGCACCTACTTCGTGCTGGCCGACATCGGTCCCTACCTGAAAAAGGGCCAGACCGATGTGGAGTTCTGCGAGGAGCTGACTCAGAAGGTGGGCGTGGCCGCCGTACCCGGCACCTCCTTCTTCATGGAGGACGTGCCCAACATCGTCCGCCTCCACTTCGCCAAGAAGGATGAGACCCTGCTGGAGGCCCTGGACCGTCTGTCCCACATCAAGGAGAAAATGGCCTGAGCCGGGAGGAATCCATGCGCATCATCATCTCCCCCGCCAAGAAAATGCGGGTGGACACCGACAGCTTTGCCCCCGAGGGCCTGCCCGCCTTTCTGCCCGAGACCGGGCGGCTGTTGGCGGCGCTGAAGGCCATGGACGGCCCCGCCCTGCAAAAGCTGTGGAAGTGCAATGACTCCATCGCCGCCCTCAATTTGGAGCGGCTGGCCCATATGGACCTGGAGGGCCGCCTCACCCCCGCCCTGCTGTCCTATGAGGGCATCCAGTACCAGTACATGGCCCCCGGCGTCTTTGATCGGGCACAGCTGGACTATGTAAAGGAACACCTGCGCATCCTCTCCGGCTTCTACGGGCTGCTGCGTCCCTTCGACGGGGTAACTCCCTACCGGCTGGAGATGGCCGCCCCCCTGAAGGTGGACGGACACAAGGACCTGTATGCCTTCTGGGGGAACAAGCTGGCAGAGGCCCTGGCCGCTGAGACCGACCTGGTGGTCAATCTGGCCTCCAAGGAATACAGCAAAGCGGTCTCCCCTCATCTGCCCCCCTCTGTAACCTTCCTCACTTGTACCTTTGGCGAGGAGAAGGACGGCAAGGTGGTGGAAAAAGGCACCATGTGCAAGATGGCCCGGGGCGAGATGGTCCGCTGGATGGCGGAGCGTACGATCCATCAGGCAGAGGAGCTCCAGGCCTTCGATCAGCTGGACTATACCTTCTCCCCCGTCTATTCCAATCCCCAACACTACGTTTTCCTAAAGGAGGAACCCTGATATGCTGGAAGTGGGTACCGTCGCTCCCGACTTCACCCTCCCCGACAAGGAGGGTAACCCCGTCACCCTGTCTCAGTTTAGAGGCAAGCGGGTGGTGGTCTATTTCTACCCCCGGGACAACACCCCCGGCTGCACCCGGCAGGCCTGCGGCTACGCCGCCGCCTATGACGAATTCCAGGCCCTTGACACGGTAGTCATCGGCATAAGCAAGGACTCGGTGGCCTCTCACCAGAAATTTGCCCAGAAGCACGAGCTGCCCTTCATCCTGCTGTCCGACCCGGAGCTGACCGCCATTCAGGCCTACGGCGTATGGCAGGAAAAGAAGAACTACGGCAAGGTGTCCATGGGGGTGGTCCGCTCCACCTTCGTTATCAACGCCGACGGCGTCATCGAAAAGGTGATGCCCAAGGTGAAGCCGGACACCAACGCCGCCGATATTCTGGCCTATTTGCGTGGATAAAAAAGCGCCCTCCATTGGAGGGCGCTTTTTTAATCAGCAATTATGGCTCTTCCTTCTGTGGGCCGGCATCTCTGCCCCAGCTCCTGCATGGCTGAGTACCGGCAGCAGCACAACCGCTACCACGATCCCCGTCAATCCCTGCACCACATTGAAGGGTACGCCTGCCAGTACTGCGGCGGCAGCGGCAATCAGGCTGCTGCCTGCCAGGGCCATCATTCCCACTTCATAGAGGAAATAACCGGCGACCATCACCGCTTCTGCCGGAATGCCGCACAAAATCACACGCAACGGCGGGGCGATGTGTTCCCGGCTCAGGCAAAGGCGATACAGGCTCCCGCCCACCAGCGCCGTCAGCGCCTTGATGGCAAAGGTCCCCGGCGCCCATGCCGTAAAGCCGCCGAACAGGTCGGCCAGCATTGACCCGATTCCGGCCGCCGCCGCGCCCAGCCCCGGCCCCAACAGAATACCGCAGATCAGCACCATGCTGTCACCCAGATGGACGTACCCCAGGGTCGGGGTGGGGATCCGGATCACCATGGTAGCCGCGGTGGTCAGTGCTGCAAGCAGCGCCGCCATGACCATACGTCTGGTTTTTTGATTTACCATACCGGAACGCCTTCCTTCTGTTTTTCTTCTGTGCCTCCAGTATAGTTCTAATCTGATCTTTTTAAAAGTGTCAATTTTATTCTATTTTATAAGGTCAGTTTTACAAAACAGAAGCGCCCGCCGGCAATGCCGGCGGGCGCTGATTCCATAACTTATACCCGGGTCCAGGTGGTCCCTTCCTTACTGTCCTTGATCTCCACGCCCATCTCCTTGAGCTGATCCCGGATGGCGTCGGCGGTGGCCCAATCTTTGGCCTTCTTGGCCTCCAGCCGCTTGGCGATAAGGGCCTCGATCTCCTCGGCACCCTCCACCGGAGCGGACGCCTTCTCGTTCAGGGCGGCGGCCTTTTTCAGCAGGTCCAGACCCAGCACTTGGTCAAAGCTGTCGATGAGGGCCCGCTTGGTGGCGTCGTTGGTATTGGCCTTGAGCACGTCGTACAGAGCGGTGACGCCCAGGGAGGTGTTCATGTCGTTGCCCACCGCCTCGATGAACTGGCCCTTGTACTGATCGAAGGCAGCCTGATCCACTTCTCCCTCCTCTGACAGAGCGGCCACCCGGGCCACCAGCTTATCGTAGGCCACTTTGGCGTTGTCCAGGTTCTCCCAGGAGAACACCAGGCCCTTGCGGTAGTGGGACTGCAGGCAGAAGAAGCGGTAGACCAGAGGATCGTACCCCTTCTCCTCCAGCAGGGAAACGGTGAGGAACTCGCCCTTGGACTTGCTCATTTTGCCGTCGTTGGTGTTCAGGTGGTGGACGTGCATCCAGTATTTGCACCAGGGATGGCCCAGATAGGCCTCAGACTGGGCGATCTCGTTGGTGTGGTGGGGGAAGGCGTTGTCGATGCCGCCGCAGTGGATATCCAGATACTCGCCGGCATACTTCATGGAGATGCAGGAGCACTCGATGTGCCAGCCGGGATAGCCCACGCCCCAGGGGGAGTCCCACTTCAGGGCCTGATCCTCAAACTTGGACTTGGTGAACCACAGTACAAAGTCGTTCTTGTTGCGCTTGTTGGTATCCTCCTCCACGCCCTCACGGACGCCCACCGCCAGGTCCTCCTCGTCGTGGTCGTTGAATACATAGTATTTCTCCAGCTTGGAGGTGTCAAAATACACGTTGCCCCCCGCCACATAGGCGTAGCCGGTGTCCAGCAGCTTGGTGATAACCTTGATATAATCGTCGATCATGCCGGTGGCGGGCTGCACCACGTCGGGGTACTTGATGTTCAGCTTCTTGCAGTCGGCAAAGAAGGCGTCGGTGTAGAACTTGGCAATCTCCATGACGCTCTTGTGCTCCCGCTTGGCGCCCTTCACCATCTTGTCCTCGCCGGTGTCGGCGTCGGAGGCCAAATGGCCCACGTCGGTAATGTTCATAATCCGCTTCACATCATAGCCGTCGTAGCGGAGGAATTTCTCCAGCACGTCCTCCATCAGGTAGCTGCGCAGGTTGCCGATGTGGGCGAAGTGGTACACCGTGGGGCCGCAGGTGTACATGGTCACCTTGCCCGGCTCGTGGGGGACAAACTCTTCCTTTTTGTGGCTTGCGGAGTTATACAGTTTCATGGCAATTCGCTCCTTATTGATTTTGGCTTCTGGCCTGTTCATCCATCAGCTTTTCCAGCCACTCCAGCCGGGAACTGATGGCCTGCAATTCTTTCTGTACCGGGTCGGTAACGTGGATCTGGTCCACGGAGGAGGCGTAGTCCACCTTCTCCCCGGCAATACGCACCACCCGGGCGGGCACACCCACGGCGGTGGCGTTGGGCGGGATCTCGCTGAGCACCACCGCGTTGGCGGCAATGCGGGAGTTGTCTCCCACCTTAAAGGGGCCCAGCACCTTAGCGCCGGTGGACACCAGCACGTTGTTGCCCAGGGTGGGGTGGCGCTTGCCCTGGTCCTTGCCGGTACCGCCCAAGGTGACGCCGTGGTAGATGAGGCAGTCGTCGCCGATCTCGGCGGTCTCGCCGATAACGATGCCCATGCCGTGGTCAATAACGAACCGGCGGCCGATTTTGGCCCCGGGGTGGATCTCAATGCCGGTCCAGAACCGGCTCCACTGGCTGACAAACCGGGCCAGGAACTTCAGGTGGTGCCGGTAGAGGAAATGGGCCAGCCGGTGGTAGATGATGGCGTGTACGCCAGGATAGAGCAAAAAGATTTCCAGACGGCTCCGTGCCGCCGGGTCGCGGGCCTGATAGGCCCGCAGGGTCTCGCCAAGTCGGGTCAGAGAAAACACCTCCAAAGAAAAACGCCTCTTACGCATACGCATAAGAGGCGATAAAATCGCGGTTCCACTCTCATTTCTCACTCGAAGGCCGATGACGGGGCCAGCCGGGGGGCATCCACATCCCCCGCGCTCCCGGACGCACATTCTCCAGTTACTCCCTGGGACCGCTCTCAGCCGGTGACGTTCCCTCTCTGGCGGGTACTCGCTGGATACTATTTCCGTTCCTCGCGCTATTTGGTTACCATAGTATACTACCACGTTTTCTATTTGGTGTCAAGTCAACGAACACCTGGGTCATACTTGGCGCAGAAGGATGCCACGTCGTCAAAGTCCCGCAGCCGCTCCCGCAGCTCTTCATGGCTCCAGTCCCACCACTGGATGCGCAGGAGGGCGGCGATGGTATCCTCATCGTACCGCCAGCCGATGTGTCGGGCGGGCACGCCCCCCACGATCTCATAGGGGGCCACATCGTGGGTAACCACGGCCCCTGCCCCCACCACCGCGCCATGGCCCAGGGTGACCCCCGCCATGATGACGGCGTTGTGGCCGATCCACACGTCGTTGCCCGTGGTAACATGGTGGTTATCCCGCCGCCATTGGAGCAGAGCCTGATCATCCGGCCCGAAGCCGTAGTGGGCGCAGCGGTAGGTGAAATGGTGGGCTGCCGCCCGGGTCTTGGCCGGGTGCTGTACCGGGTTGATGCGTACCCCTGTGGCAATGGAGTTGAACTTACCGATATGGGAGTAGATCACATCGTTGGACCCGAAGAGGTAGGTGTAGTCCCCCACATGGGTCTCCTCCACGATACAGTGGTCCCCCAGCTCCACATAGCGGCCAAAAGTGCAGTTTTTCACCACACAGGTGGGATGGATGAGGGGCCGGTCCTCCTCCAAAGTTCTGGTAAAGTCCAGCATTATACTTTACTCCAGTCGATAACGTCCTTATTTTTTACAAAATACTCGATACCGGAATAGATGGTGGTAGCCAAAATAATGGCCACGCATACCACATCCAGGGTCAGGTTGTGGAACACCAGCATAATGCAGATGCACACCATGGTGGAGGCGGTCTTGATCTTGCCCGACCAGGCAGCGGCAATGACCCTTCCCCGCTCCACGGCGATCAGCCGCAGGCCGGTAACGGCAAACTCCCGCACCACCACAATGAGCAGCGCCCAAGCGGGGAAACGGTTCATCTCCACGAACCACAGCAGGGCGGCCATGACCAGCATCTTGTCCGCCAGAGGGTCCATGAACTTGCCGAAATCGGTAATCATGTTGTAGTGACGGGCAATATAGCCGTCCACAAAATCAGTGACGCTGGCCAGGATAAACACAGCCAGAGCATAGTACATATGGAAGGGGAACTGGAGGTAGAGCACCACCAGAAAGACGGGGATGAGCAGTACCCGAAGCAAAGTCAGCTTATTGGCGGTATTCAAAACACGTCACTCCTCTATTTCCCCGGTCAGGTCACCATCGCTGGTACCGGTAATACGCACGTTGACAAAGGTCCCCGCAGGCACCAGACCAGCGGCGGTAAAGAACACCTTGCCGTCCACGTCGGGGGAATCGGCATAGGAGCGGCCAGCGTAGCAGCCCATCTCCTGATCAAAGCCCTCGCACAGCACCTCCAGGGTCTCCCCCAGGCGACTCTCGTTCCAGGCGTCCATCACCCGGCTCTGGAGCTCCACCAGCAGCTCCACACGCCGCTTTGCGGTATCCGGGTCCACCTGATCAGGCATGACGGCGGCGGGGGTCCCCTCCTCAGGAGAGAACTGGAAGATACCCGCCCGCTCAATACCGCTCTCCCGCAGGAAGTCACACAGCTCCTCAAACTCCTCCTCCGTCTCGCCGGGCAGGCCGCAGATGAGGGAGGTACGCAGCACCAGACCGGGCAACCGCTCCCGCAGCTTCTTCAGCAGGGCGATGATCTCCGCCTTGGTGGAGCGCCGGTTCATGGCCTTGAGGATACGGTCATTGATATGCTGGAGGGGGATATCAATATACTTGAGAATCTTATGCTCCCGGGCAATGACGTCGATGAGGGCGTCATCCAGCTCATCGGGGTACAGATAGTGGAGCCGCACCCAGTGGAAGGGCAGCTTGCACAGCTCGGTCAGCAGTTCCGGCAGCATCCGCTTATGGTACAGATCGGTGCCGTATCGGGTGATGTCCTGAGCGATGACGATAAGCTCCTGCACTCCGTCATCGGCCAGCTTCTTGGCCTCAGCCAGCAGTGACTCCATGGTGCGGCTGCGGTACCGGCCCCGGAGGGAGGGAATCACGCAGTAGGCACACCGGTTGTCGCACCCCTCGGCAATCTTCAGGAACGCGGTATAGGGGGGCGTGGAGACGATGCGCGCACCGTCCTCGATGGTATGGTCGATATCCCCGAAGTAGGTGGGGGTATCCCCTTCCATGACAGACTCGATAGCGGGCACGATGTCGGTATAACTGCCGGTACCCAGAATGCCGTCGATCTCGGGCAGTTCCTCCAGGATCTCATCCCGGTAGCGCTGGGTCAGACAGCCCGCCACCAGCAGCTTGCCCAGCTTACCCTGGTCCTTCAGGGCAGCCAGCTCCAAAATATTCTGGATGGCCTCGCTCTTGGCGGAATCGATAAAGCCGCAGGTATTGAGCACCGCCACATCGGCCCCCTCGGGGTCGCCGGTAACGGTATGGCCGGCAGCCTTCACCAGGGCCATCATCTGCTCGGTATTCACCAAATTCTTGGCACAGCCAAGGGATACAAATGCAATCTTCAAGAGACTGCCTCCTTATACGATGGTATATCTGCCCTCCCGGCGGGGAGGCATTTGGGGCTGCTGATCAGGATAGCCCAGGGTAATGGCCGCCACGTATTCTCCCTTGTCAGGAGCAAACCGCTCCTGAAAGGCGGGGCCGAAGCCCATCCGCTGGGGCGCGGACAGCCAGCAGGAGCCGATCCCCTTGTCCCAGGCAGCCAGCAGTACATTTTCAATGGCGGCGGACACGCTCTGCATGGCGCCGTCCCGGTCTGGATAGTCAGGTTTCAGGAAGAACACCAGTACACATACCGGCGCCCCTCCCAGAGTGGACAGGAACTTGTTGGTGATACCCACCTGCTCCGGGTTGCGGGCAAAGCGCTGCTCCAGCACCGGGGTGAACTTCTCCACTACCCCGCCCATGATGGTCTTGACCTCCTCCAGAGCTTCGGGGCTCTGAACGGCTACAAAGTACCAATGCTGCAGGTTGATAGCGGACGGGGCAGCCAAACCGGCCTCCAGGATGTCCTTCAAATCGGCCTCCGGAATGGGGTCGGCCTTATAGCGGCGGATGCTGCGGCGGGTCATCAGGGCTTCGCGGGTATCCATCAGAATTCCTCCTCCAGTGCCCCGCCGTACCGGCGCAGGCCCTCTTTGATATCCTCCCACCGGAACCCCCGGCGGGCCAGGGCGTTGGCCGCCCGTTGATAACTTTTGGGGTCGGCGAGATCCGCCCCACGGAGTTTTTTCTGCAAAAAAGCGTCAATAGCGTCGTCAGGAGCCTCCAGATCCTCCAGGGCTTCGTCCCAATAGTCCCGGGGCACACCTCGGCGATAGAGTTCGTCCCGGATGCGGGCCGGGCCCCAGCCCTTGGCAGCATAGTGGTCGGCCACCGTACGGGCATAGGCCTCGTCGTTCAGGTAGCCCAGTTCCTCCAGCCGGTCGGCCGCCGCTTCAGCGGTCTCCCGGTCAGCCAGCGGTTCCTTCTCACGGTTCCGGGGCCGGGCAGTCAGCTTGTCCACCAGTTCCTTCCGGGACAGGGGTCGGGCAGCCAGCAGGTCCAGAGCCTTGTCCCGCACAGCGGCGGCTTTGGCAGCCCGTTCCACCTGCTCTAACTGCTCCTGGCTCAGCTCCAGGCCTGAGCACAGCCCAAAGGCGACGATCTCATTTTCTGTGATGCGGAGGATGGTCCCATCCTCCAGGTGGCACAGCCAGCGGCCTTGAATGCGCTCCGAGGGGGCCAGCTTACTGATCCGCATCCTCGAAGTCCTCGGCGGATACATCCACCGCCCGGCCAGCAGCACGGGCAGCGGCCCGGGCCTGGCTGCTCATCAGCTTGTAGGAGTTCTTCCGAATGTCGGCCTCCAGCCGATCGCATACCTCCGGGTTGTCCTTCAGGTACTGCTTGGCAGCATCCCGGCCCTGACCCAGACGGGTCTCACCCATGGCAAACCAGGAACCCGACTTCTGAACCAGGTCCAGCTTGGTGGCCAGATCCAGGATCTCGCCCACCTTGGAGATGCCCTCGCCGTACATGATGTCAAACTCCGCCTCCTTGAAGGGAGGAGAAACCTTGTTCTTGACCACCTTGACCCGGGTACGGTTACCAATGATCTCAGAGCCATTCTTCAAAGACTCCACCCGGCGCACATCCATACGGACGGAGGCATAGAACTTCAGAGCCCGGCCGCCGGTGGTGACCTCCGGGTTGCCGTACATAACGCCCACCTTTTCGCGCAGCTGGTTGATAAAGATGACCACGCAGTTGGTCTTGGCAATGGAGCCAGCCAGCTTCCGCAGAGCCTGGCTCATGAGGCGGGCCAGCAGACCCACATGGGAGTCGCCCATGTCGCCCTCGATCTCGGCACGGGGGGTCAGGGCAGCCACCGAGTCCACCACCACCACGTCGATGGCGCCGGAGCGGACCAGGGCTTCACAGATTTCCAGGCCCTGCTCGCCGGTGTCGGGCTGGGAGATAAGCATGGAGTCGATGTCCACGCCCAGAGCCCGGGCATAGTAGGGATCCAGGGCGTGCTCGGCGTCGATAAAGGCCACCTCGCCACCCCGCTTCTGGGCCTCGGCCACAATGTGGAGGGCCAGGGTGGTTTTACCGGAGGACTCGGGGCCATAGATCTCAATGATACGTCCCTTGGGGACGCCGCCGATGCCCAGGGCCAGGTCCAGGGACAGAGAGCCGGTAGGGATGGCCTCCACCACAATGTCGGCGTTGTCGCCCAAGCGCATGATGGAGCCCTTGCCGTAGGCCTTCTCGATCTGGGCCATGGCGGTCTCCAGCGCCTTTTTCTTGTCAGAGGCGGGAGCGGCGCTCTCCACCACAGATTTCTTCTTGTCTGCCATGTATCCTTTTCATCCTTTCACGGCGGGCCAGAAGCCCGCCCTTACCGATTCAAAACGCCTTCCACCACACGCCAGATGCCCTGGGTGTCCTGACTGGACTGCACGTTAGAGAAGCCCTGCTCAATCAGCAGCTGCTCCACATCCGGAGCCTGTCCAATCCCCACCTCAAAAAGGAGGGAGCCGCCCAGCCGCAAAGCGGGGCCCCACTGGGCAGTCACCGCCCGGTAGAAATCCAGGCCGTCGGCGCCGCCGTCCAGAGCGGTACGAGGCTCAAAATCCCGGACAGAGCGGTCCAGCCCGGCAATATCTCCGGTGGGAATGTATGGCGGGTTGCAGGCAATGACGTCAAAATCCCACAGCGCTCCGTCCGGAGGCTGAAGGGCGTCGGCCTGGAAGCAGGTCACCCGGGCATTCAGGTCACACCGTCGGATATTCTGCTTGCAGGTTTTCAGGGCCGCCTCGCTCAGGTCAGCCAGCACCACCCGGCAGTCGGGCACGTTGGAGGCCACCGCCAGACCCACGCAGCCGCTGCCAGCGCACAGATCCAGCACCCGTGCCCCCTCCCCTGCCGCCCGGGCCAGCAGAATGGCCCGCTCAGCCAGCAGTTCAGTATCCATGCGGGGGATGAGTACATCCCGGTTGACGGTGAGAGACAGGCCGTAAAATTCCCACTCCCCAATGATGTAGGCCACCGGTTCTCCGGACAGCCGCCGCTCCACCAGCTCCTTCAGCTTCTCCTCCACCGCGTCAGAAGCATAGAGGGCCATATCCCGGTAATACTGCTCCCGGTTCTTTCCGGCGGCAGCGCACACCAACTCCCGGGCCTCCAGCTGGGCACCCTCCACCCCTGCTTCCCGCAGGCGGCGGCGTACGTCCAGATAGAGGTTGTTGTAGGTGGTTGCCATGCTGTAACCACTCCTCGTCTCTCTTGTTCTCTCTCAAAACACCTTTATTGGGTGTTACCACCGATCTTTGCCCTGTTCCTGGGGCAGCACCAGGGTAAAGGCCCGGATGCCCACCTCAATCATGGAGTCGTCCGGCTCAAAGGTGGTCCAGTTCTGGAGCCACATACCGGGAGCGGACATCATGCGGGTGAACCAGTTGTCATGGCGGCCCACCAGGCGGTTGAACTCGTAGGTCAGGCTGACGATCACCGGCAGCAGCAGCAGATGCAGACCCATCCGCAGAAAGGTGTTGGTCACCTCCACAAAGGAGAAGACCACGCTGGACAGCAGGATACTCACCACGATGACCACGAACAGGAAGCTGGTGCCGCAGCGGGGATGGTGCCGGGGCTGCTTGCGCACATTCTCCACCGTCAGGGGCAGACCGTGCTCATAGCAGAAGATGGTCTTATGCTCCGCCCCGTGATATTGGAATACCCGATGGATATCCTTCATGTGGGAGCACAGGATCAGATAGCCCACAAAGATCACAATACGAACCACACCCTCCAGCACGTTGCGCAGCCACATGGCCAGGGGGGTAAAGTGGCCCAATAGGCCCACCAGGGCGGTAGGCAGCAGAATAAAGAGTCCCACCGAGAAGCAGATACCCAGCACCACCGCCAGGGTCACCAGGGCGGAGGCCGCCTTTTCGCTGCCCAGGTGCTTGTCCAGCCACTGCTCAAATTTAGAGGGTTCCTCCGGCTCCTCCTCGTCCTCAGGCACGAAGGATGCGGAGTACATCAGCGCCTTGACGCCGTTGGCCATGGAGGAACAGAAGTTAAAGACGCCCCGGATGAAGGGCACACCCAGCACCGGATGCTTGTCCTTGATGAGCACCCGCTCCTCTACCTGCTCGGCCAGTTCCCCGTCCGGCTTGCGGACCACCACGGCCTTTTTCTCCGGCCCCAGCATCATGATGCCTTCGATGAGGGCCTGACCGCCGATCATGGTCTTATACGGCGTGTCGCAGGCACGTTTCGTCTGTTTTGACATTCGTTCCATGTTCTCCTTGCTATTTGGATTCATATCTAACATATTGTATCAGACCCGCACCCCGATTGCAAGGGGTGCGGGCCTCTTTTTTAAAACAGATGTTCGATTTGCCTGACATTTCCTCACTGGGGCTGGATGGGCAGACGGACGGTGACGATACAGCCGCCCCCCTCGGCGTTGCCGATCTCCAGTACACCCTCATGGCGGCTGACAATCTCATCGCACACCGCCAGGCCGATGCCGGAGCCTCGGGCCTTGGAGGAACCCTTGTAGAACTTGTACTTGACGTGGGGCAGCTCCTCCTCGGGAATGCCAGGACCGTAGTCCCGGATGGTGATGACCACCATATCCTCCTCCCGCCGGATGGCGGTATCAATGCGTTTACCCGAGCCGCCGTGCTTGGCGGCGTTGTCCAGTAGGTTGCAGAATACCTGCCGCAGCCGCTCCGGATCGCCTTCAATGGGCGGAAACTCCTCGTCGCAGTCGAAATGGTTGAGCTCGATGCCCTCCCGGCGGAAGAACTCCCGGTAGGTGTATACCGCGTCCTCCAGCTCCGCCTTGATGTCCATGGGCTCCACCGACAGGGTGAAACGACCGTCCTGGATGCGGGAGAACTCCAGCAGCTCCTCCACCATGTTGGTCAGCCGCCGGGCCTCAGAGACGATGATGCCCATGCCCTTCTTCACATCGGCGCCGTCCCGCACCTCGCCGTTCATGATGGTCTCCGCCCAGCCGTTGATGGCCGTCAGAGGGGTACGCAGCTCGTGGGACACCGAGGAGATAAATTCATTCTTCATTTTCTCGCTCTGGTTGATCTTCAGAGACATATCATTGATGGCGTCGGTCAAATCACCGATTTCGTCGTCAAAGCGCTTTTCGATCTGCACGCCGTAGGACCCGGCGGCGATGCGCTTGGCGGTCTCCGTAATTCCCGCCACCGGCTCCACAATGGAGCGGACAAAGTACAGGTTGGAAAAGTAAACAATAGCCAGGATCACCATACCGATGCCCAGGGAGATGGCTACCACAATAACGATCTGCCAGTCCACATTCCGCAGAGAGGTAACGTAGCGCATGGCACCCACCACTTCCCCGTCGATGATGAGGGGGCTGGTGGCAGCCATAATATGCTCCCCAGTACTGGGGTCGGAGCCGGTCCACACCTCGGTCTTGCCCTGGCTCAGCGCCTTGGAGATATCAGGGGTACCCGGAGAACGGAAGGCAGTCAGGTCCGAACTGGAGTAGCGGATCTGGCCGCTGGCGTCCAGGAACTCCACCTCCAGCTGGTCGCTGGACTGGTCGCTGCCCACCAGCGTCCGGGCATACTCATAGTAGGAGTCGCCGCTGGCCCGGTAGTAGTTGAAGCTGCGCACCGCGCTTTCCGCCTTTTGGGACAGAGATTCGCTGAGGGTCGAATAGTAGTAGCTGCCCATGGCTGCGGAAAAGGCAGTCACCGCCAGCAGCACGATGAAGAGCACCACGCTGATGGAGTTGACCATCCACCGCTTCCGAATGCCGCGGATGCCTTTGATTTTCTTCATAGGTCGATGTTTCACCACCTGGGTTTGATAAAAAATAGCGCGTCACAGGGTTGGGTGGCCGCCGTCAGAAGCCCCACTTGTAGCCGTAGCCCCATACCGTTGTTATAAAGGTAGGATTCGTCGGGTCGTCCTCGATTTTGATGCGCAGGCGGCGGATATTCACGTCCACGATTTTCAGCTCGCCGAAATAGTCCCGGCCCCACACGGAGTCCAGGATCTCCTCCCGGGACAGAGCCTTCCCCGGATTGTCCATAAACAGCTTCATAATGGAATACTCCACCTGGGTCAACTTAACCCGCTGTCCGTTCTTCTCCAGAGTTCGGTTGCGGGTGTTCAGCAGGAAGGGTGGCTGACTGATCTCGCCGGTATCCACCGCCTCCGCCCCGCCGGTACGGCGGTACAGGGCATCAATGCGGGCGGTGAGCTCCGCCGGAGAAAAGGGCTTGGTCACATAGTCGTCGGCGCCGGTCATCAGCCCGGTGACCTTATCCATCTCCTGAGTGCGGGCGGTGAGCATAATGATGCCGATGTTATTGTCCCCCGCCCGGATACGGCGGCATACCTCAAAGCCGTCCATATCAGGCAGCATGATGTCCAGCAGCGCCACCTTGATATCTGGATTGCGCTTGAGCTGGGCCAGGGCCTCCTCGCCGGTCTCGGCCTCGATGGCCTCATAACCGGCCCGCTTCAGGTTGATGACCACAAAGCTGCGGATGTTGGCCTCGTCTTCCAGTACGAGTACCTTTTTCATCCCATTCCCTCCTTATATTCCTGTCCGTGTCAGGACCAGTCGTTGGTAATCAGTGCAAAGTGTGCCTTCACGCCACTCTCGTCCAGTCCGCAATCCCAGCTGTTCTGGATGAAGCGGGCGGCATAGATGGTGTCGCTGTCGTCATCCCCCTCCAGCAGCCGGAAGCGGCCCGACATATTGGCCCGCATATAGCGGTTGTCACCCCGCAGGGTGTAGATCACCAGGAATGGGGCCGGGTCCACACTGGCGTCTCCCTCCCAGCAGGAGAAGATGACCGCCCGCTCTCCCCCGCCGGCCACGTCGCTGCGGGACAATGTGATCTTGCCGTCCCAGCTATCCGGCAGGATAAAATACCAGCCGTCCTGATCGTTGTAGTAGGTGGAGAAGACCGGATGGGAGTTGCCGTTGATATCGTACTGCCGCCAGCGGATGGCCCAGAAGTTCACCGCAATGCTGGTGCTGCTGGGATCAGGCAGCGCATAGGGGTCAGGCAGCTCCATAATGCCGTCATTATTGATGTCTTTTGCTGTCACCGCTGTATACCAACGGATGGTATTGTCACTCTCCCCTGTCTCAGGATCCAGGGTGATGTTCTGGATCCGTCCGTTTTTCCAGGCGAAAATATCGGTGATCTGCCCGGTCTGGCTGTAGGCGGTGCTGGAATCGTAATCGGTCTCGCTGCCGCTGCGGCCATAGGCAGAGCTGACAAAAACCGCCGGGATGTTATCCTGCAAATATCCAGTCTTAACTCCGCCCTCCGGCAGGCTGGTAACATTGTGGGACAGGAGCGCCGAGGAGTCCAATCCCAAGATGCCGTTTTTGTAGTTGTACAACTCCACCCGGTTGCTCTCCTCTGTGGCGCCGGTCTGGATCACCACGACCTCGTCCTGGCCATCCTGGTCCATATCGCAGATCTGGAAATTGGTATAATTGGTACGCATCAGCTCCAGTACCTGGCCGTTATGAATGGAATAGGCAGCCAGGGAGTGGTTCTGATCGCTCATCATCTGCCAGCTGACGATGATCTCCTTGCTGGGACTGTCGTCCAAATTCTCATAGGAGACATAGTTGATGGCCGAACCCTCGCCTTCAATAATGGCCGCCACCTCATAGTCGTCTCCGGTCTGACGATAAATGTAGATCTTCAGGGGGCGCTCCGACGAACTGACCCGGAAAAAAGCGATGGCCTCCTGAACACCGTCGCCATCCAGATCCTGAAGCTGTACCTTCTGGGTCAGTTCTCCGGTGAGGGGGGCGGCGTACTCGCCGCCGGCGTTAAGGACTTCGTTGATCTTATTATCCAGCTTCAGATAGTCGTCCGGCGCTCTGGGCGGGGCGTAAAGGTCGTCCACCGACTGGGAAAAGCAGCCTGTCAGCAGCATTAACAGCCCTGCCGCCAAAATCAGTCTGAGTTTTTTCATGGATTTTCTGCCCTCCGTGGGAATTTTCGATAGTGTTATCATAACACATCTTCCGGTGAAATGGTATGGCGTTTTCTGAATTTATTCCGATTACAGGGCTTGCCATCTGTCCGCAATTCGTGTATAATACCATCCAGACCTCATATAAGATGCCGGTGTGATGGAATGGTAGACGTGACGGATTCAAAATCCGTTGGTGGCAACATCGTGTGGGTTCGAGTCCCACCACCGGCACCACGTCGGAGCAAAGTTCGCTTTGCTCCGACGTCTTTTTATGCCCGTGGCAAAAAAAGAAGTCATCTGCCCGCTCCCTTGCTCCTCCTTTCCAAATCGAACCCGCTCCGCTGGGCTGCGGTTTGATTTTTACCGCTTTATCAGAAATTTTTAATAATTTTTGTTTCAATATGTGGTATCATTTGCAAAAATTAAAGTTCATTCAAGGAGAAGGAAAATGATTGCCAACCAGCTTACGCGCTCCAGGGACGCAGCAGATCACGGGATATCCTTAAACACACTGAAATACATTGCAATTTTGGCAATGACCATCGACCATATCGCCTTTGCATTTGTACCCCTGGGCACGCCTCTGGCCATTCTTATGCATACCATTGGAAGAATAACAGGCCCCATTATGTTCTTTTCCGCCGTGGAGGGGTACCATCATACAAGCAATATCCGCAGATATATCCTTCGCTTGGCTGTATTTGCAATCATCAGCTGGCTCCCGTTTTTGTATTTTAAGTACGGCGGCGACCTGTCGGGTGCTCCAGTTATGCGTCCAAATGTGATCTACACCATTCTTTTAGGTGTATTGGCCATACACATCCGCAGGAATGCACATCTAAAAAATCCGGTCCTCAAAACACTTTTAATTTTGGCTCTGATCATTCTCTGTGTTCCGGCGGATTGGGGCTGTACAGGCATTATAATCATCCTTGTTTTGGATTACTTCTATACGAACTTTAAACACCAGGCATTTGCATACTGTATGGTAGTTCTGCTCAATATGGAGATACTTACCATGCTTACAAGTCCCTTCTTCTCCCTGTTTTATGACCACACTTTTTATATTGATACAGAATATTACTTATACTCGCTCCAAAATATCGGGGCATTCATTCCCATCATCCTGCTTTCTTTCTATAAAGGACAGCACGGGTCAAAAAGCAGCTTCTCAAAATGGTTTTTCTACATCTTTTACCCGCTTCACCTTTTGGTGCTGGGATTTCTGCAAACACTCTGAGAAAAATGCGGGAACAGCGCAGATGCTGTTCCCGCACAGTTTATAAAGAAATAAAATTTGTACCAGAAAAATCCTTCGACGCACTGATCCCCCGGCGCTGGTCGCGCCGGGGGATCTCAGTGATATGAAGTTAAACTGCCTTACACCTGGCTCAGGAAACGGAGGAAGGCCTCCTTGCCCTCCAGAGTACGGGCGTAGATACCGGCGTGTTCCAGCACTTTGGCAAGCACCAGGCCGGTCTCATGGTAGACCACATCCAGGGCATTGTCAGGAGTAACCTGGGAAGCAAAGCCCTCTGCCCAGTCAGCATGAGCTGCAGTCAGCGGGTCGGAGCGCAGGTCGCCGCCCTGTGCCAGCTTGTCCGCCACCGCCGCCAGTTCGGTCTTGAGCCGGGCGGGCAGTACCGCCAGGCCCATGACCTCGATGAGGCCGATGTTCTCCTTCTTGATGTGGTGGAGCTCGGCATGGGGGTGATAGACGCCCAGGGGATGCTCCTCGGTGGTGATGTTGTTACGCAGCACCAGGTCCAGCTCGTAGTCGCTCCCCCGCCGCCGGGCGATGGGGGTAATGGTGTTGTGAGGCTCACCGTCGGTCTCGGCGTAGATGAAAGCGCTCTCATCGGTATAGCCCCGCCAGCTGGTCAGGATGCGGTCGGCCAGGTCAATGAGCCGCTGGGGATCGGCACAGGTAAGGCGCACCACCGACATGGGCCACTTGACAATGCCGGCCTGCACATCCTCATAGCCCGGGAAGGTGAAGGGGGCCTCCACCGGTGCTTTCTCCATGGCGAAGGTATAGCAGCCGCCCTGGAAATGGTCGTGGGCCAGGATGGAGCCGCCTACAATGGGCAGGTCGGCGTTGGACCCCACGAAGTAGTGGGGGAACTGACCCACGAAGTCCAGCAGCTTGCCGAAGCAGGCCTTGTCGATCTTCATGGGGGTATGGACACTGTTCAGGCAGATACAGTGCTCATTGTAATACACATAGGGAGAATACTGCAAAAACCAGGGAGAACCGTTAATGGTAATGGGCACAATGCGGTGGTTCTGGCGGGCGGGATGGTTTACCCGTCCGGCATATCCCTCATTCTCGGCACACAGCTGGCACCGGGGATAGGCGGAAGCAGGCAGGTTGCGGGCCGCCGCAATGGCCTTGGGGTCCTTCTCCGGCTTGGACAGATTGATGGTGATGTCCAGCTCGCCATACTCGGTCTGGGCCTTCCACTGCACGTCCTTGGCAATGCGGTCCCGGCGGATATAGTTGGTGTCCTGGCTGAATTTATAGTACCAATCGGTAGCCGCCTTGGGGTCCTGACGGAACCGGTCGTTGAAGGTGTCAATGACCTGGGCGGGACGAGGCGTAAGGGCTCCCATGAGCCGGGTGTCAAACAGGTCCCGGTAAGTTACGGTGTCCTCGGGCAGCATTCCCCGGGCACAGGCGTCGTCGGTAAGGGCGCCCAGAATGACGGGCAACTCCTCCTCCCCTACCTGTCCCACTTCCGGCAGGGCGCAGCTGTCCACCCGCAGGATGTCCAGCAGGGTGTTTACTGCCCAGATCTGCTCCTCAGGCCGGACAAGACCCTTCTCCACGGCGTAGGACACCAGCTTGGCAATAGCCTGGTCACGCTCCATGCTCAGCCCTCCTCAAAGCCGTTGGGATGGCTCTTATGCCAGGCCCAGGCGGAGGCCACGATGGTGTTCAGGTCGTTGTACTGAGGCTTCCAGCCCAGCACCTTGATGGCCTTCTCCGAAGAGGCGATGAGCTGAGCGGGATCGCCCGCCCGGCGGGGAGCCATCTTGGCGGGGATGGGGTGTCCGGTAACTGCCCGGGCCACGTCCACTACTTCCTTTACGGTAAAGCCCACACCGTTGCCCAGGTTGAACACGTTGTTCTCCCCGCCCTTGAGCAGGTAATCCAGAGCCAAAATGTGAGCCTGGGCCAGATCGGTGACATGGATATAGTCCCGGATGCAGGTGCCGTCCTTGGTGGGATAGTCGTCGCCAAAGACGCTGACCGCCTCCCGCTGTCCCAGGGGCACCTGGAGAATGATGGGGATCAGATGGGTCTCAGGATTGTGGGCCTCGCCGATCTGGCCGGAGATATGGGCACCGCAGGCGTTGAAGTAGCGCAGGGCCACGTATTTCAGGCCGTGGGCCTTGGAAACCCAGCTCATCATGTGCTCCATGGACAGCTTGGTCTCGCCGTAGCAGTTGGTGGGCACAGTACGGTCGTCCTCCAGGATGGGCACCCGCTCCGGCTCACCGTAGGTGGCGGCGGTGGAAGAGAATACGATCTTGTCCACGCCGTGGGCCACCATGGACTGGAGGAGCACCATGGTGCCGTGGAGGTTGTTGTCATAGTACTTCAGAGGATCGGACATGGACTCTCCCACCTGGGAGGAGGCGGCAAAGTGGATGACGCCCTCGATGTCCTCGGCCTGGAACAGGGTATCCAGAGCCCCCCGATCCCGGATGTCCAGCTGATAGAATTTTGCCTTGGGATGGACTGCGGCTTTGAAGCCAGTCTGCAGGTTGTCGGCCACCACCACGTCCCGGCCGGCGTCAATCAGTTCATATACCGTATGGGAGCCGATGTATCCGGCTCCGCCCAATACCAAAATCGCCATTGTTCAGACGCGCTCCTTTCACTTCACTGTATGCACTTGTTCAGGGCCAGAGAACGGTGCCGCCCACAGGGCGGATGGACAGCACATGACAGCTGCCCTTCCCCAGGCAGGCCTCCACCTGCTTGCGGAAACTCTCCAGCAGATCCAGCGGCACAAAGGCCTGGATGGTACCGGCAAAGCCTCCGCCGTGAACCCGGCAAGCGCCCCGGCCGGACAGAGCCCGCTCCGCCACGGTGAGCGCCACCGCCATGGCCTGCTCCTTCACCGCGCCGATGGGAGTAATATTCTGGAGCAGATCCCAGGAGGAACGGCCCGACTGTTTCACCACTTCCAGGAAGGTATCCATATCTCCCTGCTCCAGGGCGTCGGCCTCCAGCTTCACCCGCTTGTCGTCGGCAAAGAAGTGGAGGGCACGGAGCACCGCCCGGTCCCCTACCGCCTTCCGCAGCTGGGGCAGGGCCTGGATCACCTGATCCTCCTCCACTTCCCGCAGCACCTGTTTACCAAAGTAGGCTGCCACCGCCCCCATCTCCTGGGGCACTGCGGCGTACTCCGCCGTCAGGTCGGCGTGGCTGGCCCCCGAGTCGATGATACACAGGGCATAGCCCAGGCC